>CAZABI010000010.1:0-6754 GCA_964483235.1 uncultured Dehalococcoidales bacterium
TAGACCGCACACAGGCTGTAGCCGAGGCCTACAGGCGTAACCTGCTCTAACCGTGAACCGGTAAAAAAACCGCCAATAAATCATCATCTAGAGCGTAGATTTATCTACGCGCACGAGGATGGACGGCCTCTAAAGATCCGTTCGTACAACAACTGAGGTCCCGCCAGGGGCCTTTTTTATTTACCCCGGTTACCAGCTACATATTTGTCCTTACGTTAACAGGAAAGGCTCAAAGTTTTGAGCTAATCCGGTCACCGAATTGAAACCATTTGGGACTTATGCGTACGAGTGCTCCGTGACAAAATAAGTCACATAGGGATTCCGGATCGTGAGTATCAAATAATTGAGGAGGATCATGATTACAAGGTCAACCGACTTAATAGAAGAATCAGGGAGCAACCTTGTAGAGGATGTCATACGGGTGCTGGTGGCTGACAGCAGCGAAGCCATGCGTGAAGGGATCCGTCAGATGCTGAGCGGTGACGAGAGTATCAAGGTTATCGGCGAGGCCAGGGACGGCAAAGAGGTTCTGGACCTGGCGGTGAAGCTCTCTCCCGATATAGTGATCCTTGACGGAAGATTGAGAGGTACAGACAGCACCAAGGTCATTTGCTATTTGAAAGAGTGCGCTCCACACGTTGGCGTGATTGTGCTTAACGACGAGCAGAACTTTCTCGTCCCTGCCATAGAAAATGGGGCCTCAGGATTTTTAACCGGCGATGTGGGCCGTAACGACCTGATCGGGGCCATCCGCATCGTCCACCTGTGGAGGATGATACTCTTCCAGCAGGGAAGCAATTTTACGCTGGTGAAACTATGAATGAGAAGATGATGAACATGAGTATTGCCGAGGAGGTGATATTAGATTCAAATGTGAATTGAACATAATCAAAATCAGCAGGAGGTGAGAGAACACCGGGTATTGAAAAGTGAATATCCTACACCTGACCAGGCAGAGGAAAAAATATTTTAAGAAAACAAAGCAAGAGGAAAAATAGAAAGCAAAACAAGAGGAAGCAATAACCCAATAATAAGGAGGAAAAATGAACAAGTACATGAAAGCAATCAGCAAACTGCACAAGGGTGAAAAAGGTATGACCGGTCTTGAGACCGCCATCATCCTCATCGCGTTCGTCACCGTGGCGGCCGTATTCGGCTATGCCGTGTTGAGCGCGGGCCTCTTCTCCGCCGAGCGTGGCAAGGAAACCATCTATGCCGGCCTCGAGCAGGCCAAGTCCAACCTGGAAGTCTCCGGTTCTGTCATAGCTAAGGGCACTGCCGGCGCAGAGGTAAACACAATCCTCGTCACAGTTAAAAACGCCATTGCCGGTAGTCCCATCGACATGACGCCGTGCGACGGCACAGTCAACGCCACCAACAAGTGCGTCATTTCGCTGACAACCTCCAGTGATTACTTCAAAAATATTAAATGGACCAAGTCAGCCATCGGCGCGGCCGACACCGACAACCTGCTGGAGGTCGGCGAGCAGTTTGAGGTCACTATTACCTTGGCCGACCTCGGCACCGGTAACACCCTGACCGACAACCTGACCGCCAACGACTCTTTCAGCCTTCAGTTCAAGCCCGCCGCGGGTTCCACCATCACCGTTATGAGGGCACTGCCGGCGCAGATTGACACGGTCATGGACCTGCACTAATCACGTAAGAGCTTAAAATTAGTTTACAGGTGGTAATGTGAAAGGTGGGCGCCCGCTGATGAGGTCTGAAGCGGGTGCCCACTGCAAGAAAAGAGGGGTGCCGGTATGAACGAAGAACAAAGAATCAAGCTGCTGGAAGAAGAGCTGAAAATACTGAAAAACGAGGTCAAGGCAATATTGCTCGACATCCGTGAGCAGTACCTCAACATCCAGAACCCTTTCAATTTTACCCTTACACCGAATACCGGCACGCCACCGGCCGGCAACCCTGAACTAAGCAATAAACAGCCTGATGCGCCCCAGGACGAATTTGACCTCGGTAAAGAAATGAGGAATACTCCCGAGCCGATCGAGCCGGTATCTTTCGGTAAACCTTTCTCCGACCCGACACCCGCGCTGAAGGCTGAAGCAATTTCCCCGGCGGGACCTCCAGCAATATTTATGGACATATCCGGCATGGGGTCTTCGGCCGGCGCCGGCCCGGCTGGCGAGGAGATGGAGGCCGACGAACCTGAAGCTGAGGATGAGCCGCCTAAAAAGGCGAAAGCCAGTAAGGGCAAGAAAAAGGGCAGAGCACTACCCGTTATGGAAGCCGAACCGGAAGAGGACGAGCCGGAAGAAGATGATTTTGAAGAGAAGCTGCTGGAGAAAATTACAGCTACCAAGCCTGACGGTAAGAAAAAGAGGGAGATCGGCAATCTTATCAGCAGCGGTAAAGGAGACCTGGTTGTCATAGCCGGGCTTACCCAGTGGGTCGACCAGGCCACTTTTAAGCTGGGCAAAGAAAGGACCGAGACACTGCTGGAGATGGCTCATGCCATGGGGCGCATTCCCGACAACATTAAAGATATATTAGTCAGGATGTCGCGGATATCCCGCCATGAGTCCAACGGGCAATCCCCCACAGCTACCGATTACCTGTCGTTGCTGGCGCAGCTTGAGAGCCTGATGGGTGGTTCCGACATAAAGGACAATGCGCTTCTCTCCATCATCTCGATGATGCAGGGGTCGAGCCGTGGATAAGGTAATGGTAACCCTCCTGCTGATCATAGGAGGGGTTGTCTGCTGCATGGTCATCATCAACGCCGTCTTCCCGGCCATCACTCAGAGCACGGGCGCCATAGCCGATGCGACCACCAAAATCGATGACAGGATACGCAGTAAGATCGAGATCATCGAAGTATCGGACAGCAGCAACGATGTTTACGTCTGGGTGAAAAATATCGGCGCTTCACGCATTGGCGGTATCAACACCAGCGATGTTTTCTTCGGTCTGGAAGGCAATTTCAGCCGTATTCCGTATGGAGAGCCAGGGGCGACCAAGCCCTTCTGGAATTATTCTATAGAAAGCGGGACGGCCTGGGGACCAACCGGGACTATCAAGATAACAATCTATTTAGATTCAGCCCCGTCCGGGAGCTATTACTTTAAATTCGTGCTGCCCAACGGCATTGCCGATGAGGACATTTACAGCACCAGCCTGGGAGTAGCATGGAAAATCTCGTAATAACACTGGTTTGCATTGCTTTACTGCTCATGGGAGCGGTGACCTTTTCAATGAGCGCCTTGAACTCGATGAGTGCCGTTGCCGATGCGCTCAAGGCCGATGAATCCCTCTCATTGGACATTCTGAGTACCGGGATCAGATGCCAGGGCTCGTCAACTACAGATAGTGGGGAAACTGTGACCATAGATATTGAAAACGACGGCAAGAAGGCGCTGGCTAATTACACTGCCTGGGATGTGATCGTGCGCTACCAGGACGGAGGTACGGTGTGGATACCGTATTCCACGGGCACGCCGGGTTGGACGATCAGCGACTTTTTTTTTCCAGGGAGGTGCTGAGATTTATGAACCCAATATCCTGAACCCGGGGGAGACTATGAGGATAAGGGTGAAATTGTCGCCGGCAGTTACTGACAACGCCACCAACCTGGCAACGGTGGCAACGCCCAACGGGGCGAAAAGCGAAATTACCTTCGGCTGGTAACAGGGAAGGGAATTGGTTTATTTAACGAGGATAAAATGGGGAAAATACTTACATCGGATGAAGAAGAACGGTCGCGAGACGAAGTAATCTGTACGGGCCATTCTGAAATTGATAAAAGGCTGGGAGGTGGTATCCCGGTGGGTTCCCTCACGCTGATCGAGGGGCAGTCCGACGCCGGGAAATCAGTACTTTCGCAGCAGATGATGTGGGGTGCGCTAAACTCCAAGCACCGCGTGATACTTTTCACAACTGAAAACACCGTGAAAAGTATGCATTCGCAGATGGAGAGCCTGGGGCTGAGCATCCTGGATGCGCTTCTGCTCGGTTGGGTAAAGATCTTCCAGATAGAACCGTCCAAAATGAAAACCATGAACACTTTTGAAACGATCATAACGGGAATCAGGGCCTATCCGACCTATAAGCTGATCATCATCGACTCGCTGACTCCTGTGCTTGCCCATACATCGCTGGATCAAATCATAGACTATTTTGAACATTGTAAGAAGCTATGCGATGGTGGGCGGTCTATCATCAACGTGGCTCACACCTATGCTTTTGACGAGCAGGTGTTAATACGTATCAGGTCGGTATGCGACGCTCATCTGCGGCTGCGCATCGAGGAGGTCGGTGACAAGCTGGTTAAAGTGCTCGAGGTGGCCAAGGTACGCGGGGCTGATAAGAGCACGGGCAATATCATGAGCTTCGATGTTGACCCGGGCATCGGCATGCGCATCATGCCGATGGGCAGGGCCAAAGCGTAAGTGAGATAAATATAGGGATATTAACACATGCCAGAAATCCTGTTACCCTTCAAGCTTCCTGACCGTAAAAAGAAACCTGACTCGTGTCACATTCTAAGCCTGCTTTCCAAGCCGGTCCAGGAGATCGTGCAGAAGAATCCGCACCTTCTGGAGTACATGGAGATGGTGCCAATCGACGATTACGGCGTGCCCAAGTACCATAACAAACTGGACCGCAGCATGGGTTCCGATAACAAGCCCAACCTGATTTATCCGGTCAAGGACGGTGTTTTCACACATATATTGTATGACCACGGTGACGGCAGGAACACCTACATCCCCATTGAGCCAATGCTGCTGGACGATATGGACAGGCTGATGTTCGAGGTTGAGAAACGTTTACTCGGGATGTCAGACAGGCTCGGAGACTTTTCGATCAAGAACATGGAAGAAAAAAAGCAGGCGTTTCTTTTATGTATAGATGAGATCTGTGTAATCAAGGGAAGGGATCCCGGGAATGCACAAAGGCGCAACGGCAACGGCCGTAGTGGTAACGGCAATGGTAAAGGAAATGGCAACAGAAAGAATAACCTGTCATTCATGAACAGGCTTTCCTTTAACAGCGGGATAAAGCCGCTGGAAGTCACCCCGAGGCAGCTCAACAGCATCAAGTACCTGCTGGTGCGCGATAAGGTGGGACTGGGTGTGCTCGACCCCATTTGCTATGACACGTACGTAGAAGATGTGAGTTGCAGCGGCATGGGTGTAATCTACCTGGAGCACAAGATATTTAAAAGCCTGAAAACTGTGGTCAACTTTGTTACCACTGAAGACCTCGACCAGTTTGTGATGAGGCTGGCGGAGCGAATCAAGAAGCCCGTCAGCGTGCACAGCCCGATTGTCGATGCCACCCTGCCGGATGGCTCACGTATCAACATAGTCTATGGAACGGACGTGTCCAAACGTGGCTCTAACTTCACCATCAGGAAATTTGGCGATACTCCGCCTTCGATACTGGAACTCATCGACTGGGGCACCCTTGATTATAAAATGGCTGCTTATCTTTCGATAACCATCGGCGAGGGCATGAACATGTTTGTCTGCGGTGAAACAGCCTCGGGCAAAACGACCACGCTCAATGCCGTCACTACGTTCATCCATCCCAATGCCAAGATCGTGTCCATCGAGGACACGCCCGAGTTGCAGGTGCCACACCAGAACTGGATACGCGAGGTGACCTCGGGCAAGGAGGGTGGCGAGGCCAGCGTGACCATGTTCGACCTGCTCAAGGCTGCCCTGCGCCAGAGGCCCAACGAGATCATCATCGGTGAAATCCGCGGCGCCGAGGGCGCCATCGCCTTCCAGGCGATGCAGACAGGCCACTCTTGCATGGCCACCTTCCATGCCGCCTCGGTGGAAAGGCTGCTTCAGCGTTTAACCGGCAATCCCATCAATATACCCAAGACCTATATGGACAACCTTAACCTTGCCGTTTTCCAGAATGCAGTCAAACTTCCCAATGGAAAGGTAGGCAGGCGCATGACCAGTATCAACGAAATAGTCGGGTATGATCCGGTGACTCAATCATTCTCGTTTGTAGAGGTCTTCAAGTGGGACCCTGTTACTGATACCTTCCAGTTTACAGGTGACGGCAATAGCTATCTGCTGGAGCAAAAGATCGCTCCCAAGCTGGGCATACCGCCGCATAAAAAGCGCCGTATCTATAATGAGGTCGACAGGCGGGCCAGGATACTCGAAAAACTGAGCCAACAGGGAGTGAAGAATTTCTATGATCTCCTTAAAGTCCTTGCTAAAGCGCAAAGAGACGGACTCTTCTAACAACAACGGGCAGAATCCGGACGGCTTTTCCAACGGGAAGGTCAAGTTTAACTCTGACCTTTTAAAGGGGGATTTATTCTGTCATTTGACCTATATGTCCGCGCTGGCGACCTCGGGACTGTCGCGCGCACAGATGTTCGATTACGCTTCACGGTTAAACTTCACCTCGTCTGTATACCTGAAGAAAGTGCATTTCATAGCCAAAAAACTCAATTATGATTACTCCGAAGCCTGCCGGATGGTGGGGGAAACCACTAAAGAGGCAGAACCGAAGTCTATTTTGCTGCGCATGGCAGGCGCTATGGCCTCGGGTGAGAATGAGGCGGAATTTTTAAAGCGCGAGGCCTTCGTGAGCGGGGAAACGTACGGTGAAGAATACGAGGGCAGAGTTGAGAGCCTGAAGAAATGGACCGACGCGTATGCCGCCCTCATCATCGGCGCCTGCATGGTGGTTGTAATCAGCGTAATCTCAATCCTGATCTTCCCCATGGCGCCGGCAACAACGACTACACTGACCTTTGTCATGC
>CAZABI010000010.1:6854-12742 GCA_964483235.1 uncultured Dehalococcoidales bacterium
ATCCTGATCTTCCCCATGGCGCCGGCAACAACGACTACACTGACCTTTGTCATGCTCATGTCTTTATTGCTGGGTGTATGGATTATGTACCGCGCTTCACCCAAGGAAATCAAAACACATTCGCTTCCCGAGACATCAAGGGCTCAATCGCTGGCCAGAAAAACGCTGTTCTACGTGACTGTACCGTTAGCCGTAGTCTCCATACCCGTGCTGTTCCTGATGAAAGCCGGCATGGGCTGGTACCTGCTGGTTTGGGCTCTCTGCATTATGCCGACGGGGCTGCTGATTTATATAGATGATAAGCGTATAGACAAGAATGACGAGGACGTATCGGGGTTCATAAGGTCGCTGGGGGGCATCTCGAAAGTAATTGGCACTACGATCACCGAGGCTATAAGCAGGCTTGACTTCGGCTCACTATCTTCGTTGAAAAAACCGGTTATACGTATGAACAATGCGCTTAAATTCGGAGTCCGCCCGGACCTCTGCTGGCAAAAATTTGTGTCCGAGACGGGCAGCGAACAGGTAAACCGCAGCGTCCGCATCTTCTGGGACGGTGTAGCAGTGGGTGGAGACCCCGGCCAGGTGGGCAACCAGGCTTCAATGTTTGCCTTGAAGGTAGCTATACTGCGCAACAAGCGCAAGATGGTATCCTCCGGTTTCTATTTCCTGTGCATTGCCATGCATGCGGCCATGGCTTTGCTGCTGGTGGGTATTTACCAGATTATGCTTAATTTTTCGCAGCTTATGCAAAGTGCGGCAAAAGGGTCTAACACAGCCAGGATCGAGGCCATCACGCAACTGCCGACTTTTGCGTTTTTCAGTGATGCCGGCGCACAACTTTTGGTCTTAAACACAATGGTGACTGCTATGCTGATAATGTTGACTGTTAGCAATCCGGCAGCTATTAAAGTAGTTGAAGGCGGCCATAACTATAAATACCTTTTTTACCTGTCCGTGATGCTGATAATCTCGGGGCTGGCGCTGATACTTGTCCCCGATGCCATCAAGGGTATGTTCAGCACGATAGGAGCGCCGCCAGAATGAACACGCGGGAAGAAGGAATCTAAATGGACTCATTTGAGGCGGCAGTATACCTGGGGATTGTAGCCATAGCATCTGGCGGGGTGTTTTTTACCATCTGGCTGATGATCAGGAGCGTGCAACCCAAAAAGGCCAGGCAGCGGAAAATGCTGGCAGCTGTGAAAGTAGCTCCAACGAAAGCTCTCCCGGAGGGAAAAGAGCAGATACAGTCTAAGTCCAGGAAAAAGGATAAGAAGAAAAATAAGGATGAGGAGAAAGAGCTTATCCAGCTTAAGGAATACCCCGAGCATAAACTCATTGAAAATAAGAAGGCGGCGGCAACCTTGCCGGAATTGCCGGACATGCCACAGAGACCAAAGGGTAAAACACTAGATGAAACCGGACCGGAGCAGGAGGCGAAGAAGCCGGTGGAGTCGGAGCTTGCGGCTGGCGAGGCAACGGAAGCCCAGGAAGGTGAAGAAATAAGTCTGCCTGAATTGCCTTCACTGGATACACTCGCGGACGGAGAAGAAGAGAAGGAAGATGGTGCCGGCACGGAGGATCTGATGAGCGTCTTTGAGGTTGATGAAGCTGAGGACTCAACGGTTTCCGATCTGGCTGCCAACCTGTTCGATGTCGATGCGGAGAATATAGAAAAACTCGGGTCGGAAGTCTCACAGATACTGGGTGAGATGCGTTCGAGATAACAATGGAGGAACCTGATATGGTGAAGATAAAAGATATAATGACGAAGGCATCTGGCAAATGGCCTGGCCATTGGAGCAGATCGAAATCGGTATATATCCACGAGGTGATGTATACAGTGTCGCTCCTGATCAGGTTACTCCTAATCACAGTGATAGCCGGCATAACGGCTATAAATTTCACCTTTTGGACAATTCCGGTAATTGCGGCAGATAACGTGACTCCCCCTGGTGGACCAAGTGTAGAAGTGATGCCCCAGCAAGGCCCGGTCGGCACAGAGGTCTATGTTCGTATACTCAATCACCAGCCTAACAAACAGGTGATTGTAACCTTTGGCCAGGGCACTATTATCGGTACGAGCACCATTGTTGCAGCTAAAACGCAAACCGATGCAGCCGGTTATGCCGTTGCAGAGTTCACCCTTGATATCTGGCCGGCGCGGCGGTACACCATCATGGCGGATGACGGCACTAATAAAATAACGACCGCATTCACGGTAATACCGTCTATCACTACCGGTGAGCAGGTAAGCGGTATTGTCGGCGATACAGTTGTTGTTAGCGGGAACGGGTTTGCGGCGAAGAAGCTGATGAGCCTTTATTTTGAAGAAACGAAATATGAAAGCGGGGAAACAGATGAAAAGGGTCAATTCTATGATCTGAAGCTAACGATACCTCCCGCGACCCGAGGCAACCATACAATAAAGGTTCAGGACAGTGAGAATAACTTCGCCACAGCCTCCTACAATGTGAGGCAGCAGATAAACATCATGCCGACTTCTGCGGCTGTAGGGGACAACCTTACCATTATAGGAAGCGGTTTCCAGGGAGTTGCTGACGTAATCGTCTACCTGGACGATAAGGATTTCGGCATAATCCAGACGGGCACCACCGGTGGTTTCATAACTGCTGTCAAGATACCGCCCTGTGGTGACGGAGTACATACGATTAAAGTCGACGATAGGGTAAATATGGCTTTTAAAGAATTGATAGTTACATCTTCCCTGAGCGTGAGCCCGGCAACAGGCTACATAGGCATGCAGGCCGGGCTGCAGGGTACAGCATTTCATCCCGGCTTTCCCGTTAACGTAAGTTATGATAATTTGAAGCTGGACGGGACAACTGTGAATGCCCTCGGCGGATTTGCCCTGAATTTCAAAATTCCGGTTAGCAGGGCAGGCCCCCATGCAGTGAGCGTTTCAGACGGCATAAATACACGGTCGGCTGTTTTCACGGTCGAGTCAACACCCCCAGTAGCGCCGGCGCCGACGTTACCGGTTGACACGACACGTCTGACCAAGAATATTCATTTTGAGTGGAGTATAGTTACGGATCCAAGCGGTGTGAGCTACACGCTTGAGATAGCTGACGATCCGGGTTTCACCAATGTGATAATGTCGCAGGCCAATATAATCGCCAACTATATTGACATAACCGAGGACAGCAAGATGCTGCCCGGCAGGGATCGCCCGTATTACTGGCGGGTTAAAGCGGTGGACCGCGCTTCGAATGAGAGCGCATGGTCTTCGGTAAGCTCTTTCTATAAAGGGCATACTATTTTTACCGTAATCAACAATATGCCTGATTGGGTCAAATGGATACTTATAGTCTTAGGTGTATTGCTCTTCGGAGCCCTCTTCTTCTGGGTCGGCGTCACTATCAAGAGGCTGCGGCGGCTGGATGATGAAGATGTGGAGGATGAGGAAACAGGGTATGCCGGTAACGAATATGGCTACAGCGCGGGCTCTAATGATTGGCAGCAGAAATGAGACATGATCGCATGGAAGAATAAAATAGGAAAGATTAACAATGGCCAGGAAGGAGATGAAAATGTCCAGTGAAATTGTAAGAAAAGACGTTAGAGTGCAGTTCAGGCAACTGGAGGCATTAATTCTTGTGATGGCCGGGGCGACGCTAGCATCCCTGCAAATAATACATTACGTGTTTTTCAGCATGAGTATTTCCATTGCAGTCCCCCAGATGCTGCTGGATTGGCTATTTGGCATGTCAATAATTTTCCTGCTGGTTCATTTCAGCTTCAGGGAGATCTACAAGATTCATAATGAGTTAATTGTGCAGAGAGAACAGGCCAACAAAGCAGAAAAGAGGATTCAGCACATCATCGATATAACACAAGATGTCATATTCACACTGGACAAAGAAGGGAATTTCACTTTTGCCAATAAAGCAGTGGAAAACCTTACGGGTTATGAGATAAGTCAAATATTAAGAAATAATATTCAATTCATACTTTCGCCGGAGTACAGGACATTTGTACCGGAGCAGTTGAACAAATACAAAGAAACATCGGGCAGGCATCTTTATATCGAACTTGTGAAAAACGACGGCACCAATGTGCCGGTGGAATTAAGTTTCATTCCCATTAAAAGCCGGAATGGAGAGCTTAACGGTTTTCAGGGTGTGGCCAGGGACATAACTGTGCAGAAAGACGTGGAGAAATCACAGAAGGAAAAGGAGCGCTATCTGAAGGCAATGGCGCGTGTCGGACAGATACTGCTTGAGTCTAAGAAGGAAATCCCCTACAAAAGAATACTTGAGATCTTGACTAAAACGTCAGAAAGCCAGAATGCCTTTATACTGCTGAATAAGAATACAGCAATAGCGCCGGTGAAGCTATATGAAACAAATAGAAAAGCAGTAAAAAATGCTAAAAACCATGATATGACGGCGCCCCAGCGCCTTTATATCAGCTACAGTAGTAACGCTGACTGCAAAGCGTTGGACGCGGAGCGTATGGCCATGTCTCTTGCCGCCGATGATGATCCCTGCCTGATGGGGATTTCTGCCAAGGAGGGTACTATTGTTAGTGCATCCAACGGCGAGGCATCGACATTGATGTTGCCGCTCATGGTCAATTCCGAATACGCCGGTGTTATCGGCTTTGATAAACCGGTCGAATCTAGAGGTTGGAAACCGGTGGAGATTAATCTTCTGGCAACCTCCGCCACTATGCTCTCTCAGGCTATTGAACGTCTACAGGCAAGCAGCCAGTTAAAGCAGCATTTCGTCCAGCTAACCAGGATGATTTCCCATGCGTTATTTGCTGTGGATCCTTACACTGTCAGCCACCAGGAAAGGCTGGCCTCGCTTGCCTGCCTGGTTGGTGACAGGATAGGACTGCCCGATGATAAACTTGAGTGGCTACAGGTGGGTGCCCTACTGCATGATATAGGTAAGGCTGCCATTCCCAATACTATACTATCCAAACCGGGTAAACTGACTGAGGAAGAATGGGGACTGGTGCGTTCACACGTAAAACGCGGCTATGAAATGCTGGAGGGCATGAACCTGCCCGGGCACGTTATGGAGATGGTACTCAACCATCATGAAAGGCTGGACGGCACCGGCTATCCCAATAATATACATGGTGATAAATTGACCCTCGAATCAAAAATACTTGAAATATGCGATGTTGTGGAAGCCATGAGCTCACACAGGCCTTACCGTCCCGCAAGGAGTAAAGACGAGATCCTCGAGGAACTAAGAAGCGGCAGAGAAAAACTTTACGATCCAAGGATAACCGATCTGGTGGTAGAAATCGTTGAGAAGAATGAGTTCGATTTCGAGTTTCCCGCGTTAAAAAAAATGGTAGCCCTTAATTAAATAACGATCCTATTACCGTTAAATATATCCTGGTTAGGGATTATGCCTACAATGGGAAGTAAGCAGGGCTCACAGGTCAAGCTATATTAGAGAAAAACACGAGGAAATTCCAGGTAACAACTCCGACGTAGAACATGGCAACGCACGTTGTCGTGGTAAAGGCGACTTTTGGATAAAACCTGTGCAAAATCAAGAGAACGGGTACCAGCGCCAGTAAGCTCAGCAGCTTGATAACCAGGAAATCACCCGAATATACCACTGAAGCTACTAACTGGTTGGCCTCTTTTACAATTCCATTACCTACGAAGATGTGGGTGACAACCGCATCCCACATCAGAAACTGCGCCATCAGGACCAAGGCAAAGATCATATTGCCTCTATTAAGACTGTCAAATACACGAACCTTCATGACTTAACCCGCAATACCAATCAAACAATGATGCTTTACATGTTTATTATGAGCTTATTGGGTTAGAAAATCAATCCATTTGGCTCATCAGAATGAGCTTTAAGGCTCACAGAAAGCTAAGATTGGGT
>CAZABI010000011.1:0-12660 GCA_964483235.1 uncultured Dehalococcoidales bacterium
AGCGCCGCATGGTAAGCTGCGCCTCTATCTGCTTCATGGTATCCAGCGCCACGCCGACCACGATAAGTATGCCGGTGCTGGACAGTGTGAGTATGGTCGTTTGTGTTATTTGCTGGGCGAAAAACGGCATAACGGCTATCGACGCCAGGAAAAGTGCACCGCCCCATGTTATTCGATTAATGACACCGTTAAGGTAATCCGTGGTAGGTTTACCTGGCCTTACACCGGGAATAAAACCACCCTGTCTCTGCAGCGTCCTGGCCAGATTCATCTGCTCGAAGATGACCATGGTATAGAAGAAGGTGAAACCCACCACCAGCAGGAAGTAGGCCACCCAGTAGAACAGCCCGATCGGTAACGCCGCACTCGGGTTGAACCACTCCATGAGGGTATTGGCAAAATTGGGATCCTGCCCTGGCGGCGCCGCAAAGTAGCTGGCAATCGTTCCCGGGAAGATCATCAGCGACATGGCGAAGATCAGCGGGATCATGCCGGCCATGTTAACGCGCAGCGGTATATGGGTGGATCCGGCCTGTCTGTACATCCTGCCGCCCTTAAAAGCAGTGCGCGCATATTGGACCGGTATCCTGCGGTGACCTTCCGTGAATATGACGATCACTACCACGGTTGCCAGCGCCAGCAGCGCGAAGACAAATATGCCCATCCAGTTCTCTTTGGCGATGAAGCCCCTGCCGAGTTGCTCGGGCAGGCCGGCGATAATACCGCCGAAAATGATGATGGAAACGCCATTGCCAATGCCTCGCTCGGTAATTAACTCACCCAGCCAGACACAGAACATCGTTCCTGCTGTAAGCGAGATTACTATGGCCCCTGTTTCCAGAGCCCCTGTATTCATGACGATGCCCTGGCTGCGTAAAAGCTGCAGTTGCGCAAAGCCCTGCAAAGCTGCCAGGGGTATAGTCAGCCAATGCGTTATCTGGTTGATCCTGTTCCTGCCGGACTCGCCCTCCTCGGACATCCTGCGCAGCGCCGGGATTACCGGCACGAGCAGCTGCATGATAATTGACGATGTGATATAAGGATAAACGCCCATGGCGGCCACGCTGAAATTCCTCATCGCGCCGCCGCTGAACATATCGAGCATACCCAGTAACTGATTGCGCTCAAACAAATCGCGCAGGGCTGTCAAGTCCACACCGGGGCTCGGTACGTGCGCAATGAAGCGGAACACGACCAGCATGGCGAAGGTAAAAATAAGCTTTGCCCGGAGATCGGGCAAAGAAAAGGCATCTACCATTGCCTGGATCAGGCGAGGTCGTGACTGGGTCTGCGGCATACTATATCTCCTCCACCTTCCCACCGGCAGCTTCTATCTTGCTTTTTGCAGATGCTGAAAATTTACCGGCTTTGACTGTTAAGGCCCGGTCCAGTTCTCCATCGCCCAGTACTTTCACCGGGCAGCAGGTGCATTTTACCAGGCCCTTTTCCAGTAATAACTCCGGATTAATCTCGGAATCGGCCTCAAATACATTCAAGTCGCCGACTTTAACGATATGGTAATGGACCCTGGCCACGTTGGTAAATCCGCGCGTGCGCGGCAGCTTCTTGATCAGCGGCAGCTGGCCGCCCTCAAATCCACGCCTGACGTTACCGCTGGCGCGGGACTTCTGGCCTTTACAGCCCCTGGTTGAAAAAGTGCCATGGCCGCTGCCGTCACCGCAACCCACGCGTTTTTTCTTGTGTTTAGCTCCTACCGGAGGCTTAAGATTACTTTGATCCATTTTCGTTCTCTTCTATTGCAACCATGTGGTTTACTTTATTAATCATCCCCCGGATAACCGGAGTATCCTCTTTTTCGATCACTTCATTAAGCCTGTGAAAACCCAGCGCTTTCAACGTACGTCGCTGGTCACGCGGGTAACCTATACCGCTTTTTATCCATTTAATACGCAATGTAGCCACGCGCTTAATTCTCCTCGCCGGGCTGTGCCTTTCTCCGATTTATCGTATCCTGCGGATTCCTGAGGTTGGCCAGGGCTACGATGGTCGCCCTGGTGACATTCACCGGGTTGGCACACCCGAGTGATTTAGTGAGTATGTCTTTGACGCCAACAGCTTCAATGACGGCACGTACGCCGCCGCCGGCAATCACGCCGGTGCCGGGCCGGGCCGGCCTGATCAACACCCTGGCCGCGCCGAACTTGGCCAGGCTGTCGTGTGGAATAGTACTATCTTTAAAAACCACAGAAACAACATTTTTCTTGGCCGATACTGCGGCTTTACGTATCGCTTCCGGTACTTCACGGGCTTTGCCCAAACCCACTCCCACATGACCCTTCCCGTCCCCCACTACTACAAGGGCACGGAAATGCAGGTTCTTGCCGCCCTTGACGACCTTGGTGACACGGTCAAGGGAAACCAGCTTCTCGGTAAATTCCATCTCGCTGGTATCGATCCTGGTTACAGGTGTGAATATTCTTGTTGCTGCTTTCATAGCATTATCCTCAGAATTTTAATCCGGCTTTCCTGGCCGCTTCAGCCAGTGCTTTAACTCTGCCGTGGTATTTATATCCGCCGCGGTCGAATACGACCTGGCTTATTCCTTTTTCCTGGGCATTCCTGGCCAACACGGAACCGACCGTTTCTGCTACCTGTGTTTTGTTCTTACCGCTTAACTGCCCTTTGATTTCAGCATGCAGGCTTCCGGCCGTCGTTAGTGTTACTCCGCTGCTATCGTCGATTATCTGGGCATAGATATTGCTCAGGCTGCGAAATACACACAGCCGCGGTTTGCCCGGAGTACCCGTTACCGTTTCCCGTATGCGGGCATGCCTTCTCTTTCTGGATATATTCGAACTTACTTTAGCCATGGATTACTTCCCTTTCGTGGCAGTCTTACCGGCCTTGCCAGGCTTCAGGCGCAGTCGTTCACCTGCATACTTAATGCCCTTACCCTTATAGGCATCGGGTTTACGAACGCGCCTTATCTGGGCAGCAGTTTCGCCCACCAGTTCCTTGTCTATCCCTGTGATACGGATTTTATTGACGCCATCAACAACGATCTCTATGCCCTCCGGCTGCTCAAATTCCACCGGGTGGCTATACCCCACCTGAAGGGTGAGCTTAGTGCCGGCTTTCTGCGCCCGGTACCCGACACCAGACAACTCCAGTTTCTTTTCAAACCCCCTGGTTACGCCCTCAACCATGTTATTCAGAAGGCTTCTGCTCAATCCGTGCAGAGCACGATGCATCCTGCCATCGCTCGGGCGGGTAACCAGTAATTTATCATCCTCCTGTTTGATGGTAATATCGGGATGAAATTCCCGGGTTAATTTACCTTTGCTGCCTTCAACCGTAATTTCCCTGCCGGTGATCTTAATTTTCACTCCGGCGGGTATGGTTACCGGCATTTTTCCTATACGTGACACGGGTTCACCTCACAGAATTTGCTTACCATATATAACACAACACTTCGCCGCCAAGGTTGTTCTTCCAGGCGCTCTGGCCTGTCATAATGCCCTTGGAGGTAGACATAATAGCAATGCCGAGTCCTCCGTAAACTCGCGGTATCTCTCGTTTGCCTGTATAAATACGAAGCCCAGGCTTACTTACCCTCTCCAGTCCGACGAAAGCAGGCTGTTTATCAATATATTTCAACGTGACCTTGATCATCTTTTGAGGATCGCCTTTTACTACCAAATAGTCGGTTATGAAGCCTTCTTCCTTCAGGATCTTGGCTATGGATAGCTTCATTCTGGAAGCCGGAACCACCGTGTTGTCATGGCGCACCATAGCAGCGTTCCTTATTCTTGTTAACATATCTGCAATTGGATCAGTAACCATTGATAAATAACTCCGCTCTTTAAATTACCAGCTTGATTTCCTGACCCCCGGCAATTCGCCGTTCAGCGCCAGTGTACGGAAGCATATGCGGCAGATGCCGAACTTCCTCATATATGCTCTTGGCCTGCCGCACCGGCGGCAGCGATGATGTGCCTGCACCTTATATTTCGGGGGCCGGCTCGCCTTTACTATTTTACATGTCTTAGCCATATTTATATCCTGTTAGTTCTTACTGAACGGCATGCCTATCTCCTGAAGAAGTCGCCTGCCGTCCTCGTCTGTTCCGGCGGTGGTAACAATCGTTATCTCCAGGCCGCGGGTCTTATCGACCTTGTCGTACTCAATTTCCGGGAACACGATTTGCTCTTTCATACCCAGCGAATAATTACCCTGGCCGTCGAACGCGTCACGCGAAATTCCCTGGAAGTCGCGGATCCTGGGTAGTACAACGCTGACCAGCTTATCCAAAAACTCATACATACGCTTATCCCGTAGCGTGACACACATGCCGATCGGCACGCCCTGCCTTAACTTGTAGGAGGCGATGGATTTCTTGGCCTTGGTGACTACCGGATGCTGCCCGGCGATGGCCACCAGGTCTTTCTCGGCTGACTCCATCGCTTTCGGGTTTGACAATGACTCGCCCAGCCCGATGTTCAGCACGATCTTGGTGAGCCGCGGTACCTGCATAATATTTTTGTACCCATATTTTTTAATCATCTGGGGTACTATCTCAGTTTTATATCTTTCTTTCAGCCTTACCATTACCTTGTAAACCTCATGTTAGTCAATGATCTCCGAACAGGTATGGCAATACCTTGCACGTTTGCCGTCCTCAAGTACCCTGTGGCCAATTCGGGCCGGCTTATTACATTTATTGCAAATAACCATTACGTTGGAGGCGTGAATCGGACCATCGAGCTCGATAATACCGGCCTGGCGGGTTTTACCTTTGGTTTTTGAATGCCGCTTTATCAGGTTAACGCCTTCAACAACCACACGGCCTTTCTTATGATCGACCTTGCGGACTTTGCCTTTCTTGCCCCTGTCCTTGCCGGCAACTACAACGACCATATCATTCCTGTGTACCTTCATGTTACAGAACCTCTGGAGCAAGGGATATTATCTTCATGAAATTCTTGTCCCTTAGCTCCCTCGCCACCGGTCCGAAAATGCGGGTCCCCTTAGGGTTACCCTTGTCATCCAGTATCACAGCTGCGTTGTCATCAAATCTTACATAAGAGCCGTCCGGCCGGTGATGGTGATTGGCGATACGAACGATAACTGCTTTGACCACATCACCTTTTTTAACTACACCCCCCGGTACGGCACGCTTTACACTGCAGTTGATGACATCACCAACTGTGGCATAGCGGCGCCTGGTGCCTCCCGGGACACCGATACACATTACCTGACGGGCGCCTGTATTATCTGCGACTTTTAATCTTGTCAAAGTCTGAATCACTTCAGTTCTCCTGATTTGCCTCCGCCAGATCCTCTTTTGGCAGACTGGCGATGTCCGCTTTTTGCATTATCTCAACGACGGTCCATCTTTTATCCTTAGACATGGGCCGCGTCTCTGCTATTTTTACAGTATCTCCAATGTTGCATGAGTTATTTTCATCGTGTGCTTTGAAAGTGGATGAATAACGGACAACCTTGCGGTACAGTGGGTGACGCCGCAGGGTCTCGACCTTCACAACCACGGTCTTTTTCATTTTATTGCTGGTTATTTTGCCAATCCTGATCTTACGGTTCTTTTCCATGGTTTATTTCTTGCCAAGCTCCCTCTCTCTTATTATGGTGTTGATCCGGGCAATCTTCTTCTTGACCCGCGGCAGTTCCCGGTGGTTAACCAATTGCTTGGTAGCCAGCTTAAACCGCAGGTTGAAGAGTTCCTGGTGGGATTCTTCCAGTTTTTTAGTTAGTTCTGTATCGCCTAAAGCGCGTATTTCAATGAGCTTCACCTTTGACCTCTTCTTTAATGGTCTCGCGAGCAATAAATTTTGTCTTTATCGGCAGCTTGTAAGCCGCGAGATGGATGGCTTCTTTGGCCATATTCTCCTTGATGCCGCCTATTTCAAACATGATTCTGCCGGGTTTCACCACAGCTACCCAGTGGTCAACGGCGCCCTTGCCGCTGCCCATCCTGGTCTCAGCAGGTTTTTTCGATACTGATTTGTCCGGGAATATGCGTATCCAGACCTGTCCGCCGCGGCGCAGGTAGCGTACGATAACACGCCGCGTTGCCTCAATCTGGCGCGAGGTAATCCAGGCAGCTGCTTCCGCCTGCATCCCGAAATCACCGAAGACGATCGTGTTGCCGGAGTGTGCTTTGCCCCGTAAATGACCGCGGTGATGTTTACGATACTTCACTCGTTTCGGCTGTAACACTTTCTCTCCTTACTTCGGGCAAGATGTTGCCTTTGTAAATCCATACTTTAACGCCTATGTTGCCCATGGTTGTGGCTGCTTCGGCAAAACCGTAGTCGATATCCGCGCATAACGTATGCAACGGCAGACGGCCGTCATGCATGGTTTCGCGCCTGGCGATTTCAGCGCCACCAAGCCTGCCTGCGCAGCTTATTTTTATACCTTTCGCGCCCGCCTGGCGGGTCTTAAAGATCGCCTGCTTCATAGCGCGCCTGAAAGCTATGCGCCTTTCCAGCTGGTCAGCCACGTTGCGGGCCACCAGCGCGGATTCCAGCTCCGGCTGCTCTACCTCTTTAATAGACAACTTGACTTTTTTACCGCACTGTTTCTCCAGCAAATGCCGGAGCTCTTCGGCTCTCTGCCCGCCTTTACCGATCACGATACCCGGGCGGGCGGTGAAAACGGTGACCAGAATATCGTTCCCCTGACGGTCTATATCAACCTTGCCAACAGCACCCTCACGCAGCTTGACGCTGATGGCCTTGCGCAACTTAAGATCATCGTGAAGCGCCTCCATATAATGCTTCTCGTCATACCACTTGGCCTTCCAACTGCGGATGACGCCTATCCTGAAACCGTAAGGGTGAACTTTATGTCCCACTATTTTTCCTCCTCGGAAACAAAAACCTTTATATGCGTCTGGCGCTTTAATATCGGGCTGAAACGTCCCCTTGATTGAGGCCTGTACCTTTTCAGTGTACGGCCTTCATCAGCCACGATGAAAACAACCTTTAGTTCAGCAGGGTCCATCTGGTAATTGTTCTCCGCATTGGATGAAGCAGATTTGATGGTCTTAGCTACCGCTTTAGCCGCCGGCGTGGGTGCAAATTTAAGTATATTGAGGGCATCATCAACTTTCTTGCCCCTCACCATATCGACTAACAGCTTCACTTTACGGGGTGCTATCCTAACATCTTTGGATATTGCGCCTACTCTCATGTCTTACCTGCTTAATTACTTTTTGGCCGGTGCGGCAGCCGCTGCTGCTTTGCCCACATGCCCGCGGAAAGTGCGGGTTATGGCAAATTCGCCCAACTTGTGGCCGACCATGTTTTCAGTTATAAATACGGGCACATGACGCCTGCCATCGTGAACACCGATAGTGTGGCCTATCATCTCCGGCATGACAGTGGAAGAGCGTGCCCAGGTTTTAATCACCTGCTTCTCTCCCTTTTTATTCAGGGCTTCGATCTTTTTCAATAGTTTAGGTTCACAGTACGGACCCTTTCTGGTTGAACGTGACATATAATATTACCTCGTTACTTATCCAGCTTACGGCGCCTTATAATCAATCTATCTGAGGGTTTGCCGACCCTGGTTTTGTGTCCCAGCGCCACTTTGCCCTGCGGGGTCTTGGGAGCCATGCCCCTGGGGGCACGTCCTTCGCCGCCGCCATGGGGGTGGTCACGCGGGGTCATGGCAGAACCCCTGACCTTCGGCCTGCGGCCAAGCCAGCGGGTTTTACCAGCTTTGCCCAGCTTCACATTTTGATGTTCAAGGTTCCCCACCTGCCCAATGGTTGCCCTGCACTCGATCAGGAAGCGTCGCACCTCACCGGAGGGGAGCCTTACCGTTGCATACTTGTCTTCTTTACCCAACATCTGCGCGGATGTACCGGCGCTACGCACAATCTGCCCGCCCTTGTTCGGTTCAAACTCCACGTTATGAATCACCGTGCCTGCCGGGATCTGCCCCAGAGGAAGGTTATTCCCGGGTTTGATCTCTGCGCCTTCGCCGGCCTGAATGGTATCACCAACGCCCAATCCCAGCGGCGCCAGGATATAGCGTTTGTCGCCATCCGCGTAGAAGATAAGGGCTAACCGCGCTGAACGGCCCGGGCAATATTCTATAGCTGCAACTTTGCCCGGCACGCCGAGCTTGTCGCGCTTGAAGTCAATGATACGGGTCTTGCGCTTGGAACCACCGCCGCGGTGGCGCGTGGTTATAACGCCCCGGCTGTTGCGGCCAGCCTTCTTTTTCTGCCGTACAACCAGTGATTTCTCCGGTTTCGCCTTGGTGATCTCCGTATGAGGGAGCACCTCCATGCCGCGGATACCGGGAGATGTAGGTCGAAATGTCTTTAGTGCCAAATCTAACTACTCCTACCCTTTAAGGATGTCTTCTTTGCCATCGGTTCTTCCTGAGAAGTTTACGATGCTTATGCTTGGCCATTTTCTTTTTTCGTTTCTTTATAACAGAACCCAATTTATACTCCTGTTATATTAGACTCCCTCAAAGAATTGTATTTTGTCGCCTTCTTTGAGCGTTACAACAGCTTTTTTCCAGGATGGTCTCGTTACTTCCCGCTTGCCCATGCGCTTGGTTTCACCATGGACGCTAATCATATTTACCCTGATTACTCCAACTTTAAAAGCTTTCTCGACCGCCAGTCTAACCTGGCCTTTGGAAGCTCTTTTGTCAACTTCAAATACATAAGTACCGGCCCCTGAGAGCCGGGTGCTCTTCTCGGTTACCAGCGGCCTGCGCAATACTTCATATACATTCATGGCAACAGTCCTTATCTACCTTTAACCCGCCTTGGCCTTAGCTTTGGCAGGCTTTTTTTCATCCCAGAGTTCCTCTATCTTGCGGACGGCGTCTTTATCCAGCACCAGCATCTTGTGTGCCAACAGGTCAGCCACGTTCAAGAACGAAACCATGGTCGCTTTAACACCGGGCATATTCGATGCCGCCAGTGTAATATAATCGTTGCTTAAGGCAACCCCGATAATCGCGGTGTCATTGACACCCAGGGCAGCCAGCATATCAATCATCAGCCTGGTCTTGGCCTCCGCCAGTTCCAGTTTATCTACTATCTTCAGTTCTCCGTCCCGCACCTTCCCCGAGAGCACACTACGCAATGCCAACCTGCGCATCTTCTTGGGCATGTCCTGCCTGTAGCTGCGGGGATGCGGTCCGAATACTACCGAGCCGCCCTTCAACAGGGGGGACGAGGCACTACCGCGCCTGGCGCGCCCGGTATGCTTCTGCTGGTACATTTTCCGGGTGCTTCTTTTTACATCGTGCCGTGTCTGGGTATCAGCTGTGCCTTGCCGACGGTTAGCCAGTTGCATCACCAGCGTCTGATGGACGACCGCATCATTTACGGTTGTACCGAAAATATAGTCGCTGACCTTGATCTTACCGGCCTTTTCACCTTTTTGATTAAATAACTCTAACTCCACTGTAGTAACCTTTTATCAAGCTTTTTCGATCAGGAGCAAGCCGCCCTTGGCACCCGGTACAGCCCCTCTGAGAAGCAACAGATTCTTGCCGGAATCGACATCGACAACAACGAGGTTTTTGGCGGTTATTTTCTTAGCGCCGAGATGACCTGCCATACGCAGACCCTTGAAAACGCGGCCCGGGGTGGTGGTTGAACCGACTGAACCGGGTGCACGGTGCCTGTCGGACTGGCCATGTGTCTTTGGCCCGCCGCGGAAATGATACCGCTTTACACCTCCGGCAAATCCCTTGCCCTTGGAAATACCCTGGACATGGACGACATCACCGGCCTTAAAGATATCAACATTGATCTTCTGTCCAACCTGGTAATCCTTGACCTCATCCAAGCGGAACTCTCGCAAATATCTATAATCACCGTTGTCCTTGAGATGTCCTTTTTCGGCCTTATTCAGCCGCTTTGATTCGCCGAACCCAAGCTGGACAGCGTTATACTGGTCTTTTTCCACCGTCTTGACCTGGGTGATGCAACAAGGCCCAACTTCAATGGCCGTTACCGGTATCTCGAGGTTCTCCCGGTAAAGCTGGGTCATGCCAATCTTTTTTCCAAGTATGCCAGCCATGTTTTTCTTTCCTATAATCTAATATCTATCTCGACGCCGGACGGCAACTGCAACTGCGTCAGCGCATCGATGGTTTTTGTAGTCGGTCCGACAATATCTATCAGTCTCTTGTGCGTACGCATCTCAAACTGCTCCCGTGAATCCTTATCGATGAAGGGTGAGCGGATCACACAGAACTTCTCGATCTTGGTTGGCAGCGGTATGGGTCCGATTACCTCGGCGCCGGATTTGATGGCAGTTTCTACTATCTGTCCGACTGATTGGTCGACCAGCCTGTGGTCATATCCCCTTAGCTTGATGCGTATCTTCTGCTTGGTCATCTATTTACCTTTTTTATCCTGTCAATCATTTGTTCCATCACATTGGCGGGAACCTCGCGGTACTGGTGGAATTCCATGGAATAGGTTGCCCTTCCCTGGGTTAGGGAGCGTAGTTGTGTGGCGTAACCAAAGGACTCGGCCATGGGGACATAAGAATGTATCACACAGGTTTCGCCGTGTGTTTCAATTCCCTCTATGTGGCCGCGCCTAGAATTAATGTCACCGACGACATCTCCCATGAATGAAGCAGGGCTGACCGTCTCAAGTTTCATAATCGGTTCCAGCACCACCGGTTTGGCCCTGGCCACTCCCTCTTTCAAGGCCATTGAGCCTGCCATTTTGAAAGCCATCTCTGAGGAATCAACCTCATGCTCGCTGCCGTCGAAAACGGTCACCTTGATGTCCACCAGCGGATAACCGCTGACGCCGCCGGAATCAAGCGCTTCCCGCACGCCCGCCTCGATGGCAGGTATATATTCCCTGGAGATATCGCCGCCTTTGACCCCGTTGAAGAAACTAAATCCGCTGTTGCGTTCGCCCGGCTCGATCTTCAGCCAGCAGTGGCCATACTGGCCGCGGCCGCCGGTCTGCCGGATGAACCTGCCCTCAGCTTCAACCAGGGCGGTTATGGTTTCTTTATAGGCTACCTGCGGTTTGCCGACGCGCACCTGTACATTGAATTCCCTGAGCATACGGTCAACCAGGACTTCCAGGTGAAGTTCCCCCATGCCGGAAATAAGTGTCTGACCGGTTTCTTCATTGGTTTTCACTTTGAAGGTGGGATCTTCTTCCGATAGCTTGGAGAGCGCGTCGCTCAATTTATCCTGGTCAGCTTTGCTCTTGGGCTCAACTGCCAGTGAGATAACGGGTTCCGGGAACTTAATATCTTCGAGAAGAATTTGCTGTGAGGGTTCGCAGAGCGTATCGCCGGTAAAGGTGTTTTTCAATCCTAGGGTGGCCGCTATACATCCGGTGTCTACTTCATCAATCTCTTCACGCCTGTTGGCATGCATGAGGAGTAATCGTCCCAACCGTTCTTTATTTCCGCGGCTGGCGTTATATATCTGAGCGCCTACCTTGATTTTGCCCGAATAAACCCTGAAATATACCAGCCTGCCCACGAACGGATCCGAAACTACTTTAAAGGCCAGTGCGGAGAACGGGGCGTCGTCGCTTGCGGGACGCGCCACCTCTTGTCCGGTGGCCGTATCCACCGCTTTAAGCGGTGGACGTTCAAGTGGTGATGGCAGATAGTCCACCACAGCATCCAGCATAGGCTGTATGCCCTTATTACGCAGAGCCGCGCCGCAGACTATGGGCACTATGCGGTTGGAAATAGTCAGCCGCCTGATGGCAGCCTTGATATCTGCTTCGCTTATATCCTGGTTATCAACATAACGCAGCATAAGCTGGTCATCGTTCTCAGCCAGCTTTTCAATCATGTCATGCCTTGCCCGGGCTGCCTCATCCAGCATTTCTACTGGCACTTCCATCTCATCCGGTTTTTCGGTTACTTCACCAGAGAAAGCCCAGGCTTTAGTGGTAATTAAATCTATAACACCTGCAAAAAGGCTCTCCTTACCTATAGGCAACTGAATCGCTACAGTCTTGGCCTTCAATCTCTCTTCTATCATCTGGCGGGTGCGCTCAAAATCCGCTCCCACACGGTCCATCTTGTTTATAAAGCAAATCCTGGGAACCTTATAGCGGTCAGCCTGTCGCCAGACAGTTTCAGACTGCGCTTCCACGCCTGCTACAGCATCGAGCACAACAACACCACCATCCAGCACGCGCAGGCTGCGCTCAACCTCGGCTGTGAAATCGACATGCCCGGGGGTATCGATGATATTGATGCGGTGGTCGTCCCAGTGGCAGGTAGTCGCCGCGGAAGTTATGGTAATGCCGCGCTCCCGCTCCTGCACCATCCAGTCCATCACGGCTGTGCCCTCGTGGACCTCGCCGAGTTTATATGTGCGGCCTGTATAAAACAGGATACGCTCAGTGGTCGTGGTTTTACCGGCATCGATATGGGCTATGATGCCTATGTTGCGGATTTTCTCCAGGGGATATGATCTATCCACAGTTCTTTTACCCTGGCCCTTCAGCCGGGTTTCCTTAGTTCCGATTACCATCTGTAGTGTGCAAACGCCTTATTGGCCTCGGCCATCTTGTGGGTATCCTGCCTTTTCTTCACAGAGTTACCCTGACCCTGGGCACAATCCATTAATTCTGCTGACAGTTTTTCAGCCATCGACCGTCCGCCGCGCTCCCTGGCGAAGTTGATTATCCACCGCATG
>CAZABI010000012.1:0-11630 GCA_964483235.1 uncultured Dehalococcoidales bacterium
CCGCTCAATACCTCTCTAAGCAAAGCCGATACCAGCTCATTGGAGATAGCGACGAATGCCGAGCCGAGCGAGGAAAGATAAGGTTCATCGACAAAGATGACGGTATTTTTCGAAACCGTCCTGAGAAGTGCCTCCTGCCAGGCAGCTTTTAATTTGAGAAACCTGGACAGGGCTTCAGCCAGAGACTCGTCGTACAGAATACCCCGGCCTGCGTAGTCGGTAACGCAAAGCCCCCAGCTTATCGGGCCGGTAATCTGACCTTTCAGGACCGGTGACGATGCTTTACCTCTGGCTACCAGCGCGTGCAACCCTGAAGCATAATTACTGCTGGTAGCGTACCTTGAAAAGTTGCCTGTTGCATCGTCTTCATATATCTTTTCCAGTTCCTCATAATATCCGGTGCCCTGATTGAGCGATATTTTTTGACCGCCAATAACAATACCGGGGAATCCCTCGCTGAACTGTATGTACAGATTCTCAAGATTAGACCGCCTCGGTAGCTGCGGCCAGGCCGGAAAATCCTTCAAATATGAGGTCGCCTTGGTACATGCCAATTCAGAGTCAGTGTAAGGTACACTGCCAATCATGGTAGGCCTGCAGTTAAAATTCAACTTGCCGTTCATCAATCTGTTATTTAACGTATTTCCCGATGATAATATTCAGGTCCTTCTTCACCTTGGCCGGTATCAATTCGGGGGCGGTTATTATCGCATTTTCCATAGCACAGGTGCAAACACATTCTTGTTTCGCAGGTAGATTGACAATGGCGTGCCGGAGTGCTTTTTTAGCAGTCTCAACACTCCTTTGCAAATTTCCAATGACCATCTCTGTCGAAACCGATTCCGCTGTCTCGTTCCAGCAATCATAATCTGTTACAATCGCCATCATCCCATAACATATCTCTGCTTCACGCGCCAGCTTGGCTTCGGGTAAGACTGTCATCAGGATAACATCGGCGCCCCAGGATCGATACAGTTCGGATTCGGCCCGGGTGGAGAACTGGGGTCCTTCCATAGCGATGCAAGTTCCGCCATCATGTACGCGCACCCCGGTTTTATGCACTGCATCATATAATACTTCGCTAAGCTCCGGGCAGAAGGGATCGGCGAAGGGTATGTGTGCGACTATTCCATTACCGAAAAATGTGTTAGGCCTGTGGAAAGTCCTGTCAATTATCTGGTCGGGTATGACTATGTCCATAGGCTTAATCTTTTCTTTAAGACTACCTACCGTGGATATAGCGATGATTTGCTCAACCCCCAGGGATTTAAGCGCATAGATGTTTGCCCTGGCAGGCAGCTCGGTAGGGCTGATCCTGTGGCCGACTCCATGCCTTGGTAAGAATGCGCAGTGGATCCCTTCAATATTACCAAGCGTAATTAAGTCGCTGGGATCTCCAAAAGGAGTGACAACCTTGATCTCCTTAACCCGGGTCATTCCGTCAAGATGATAAAGACCGCTTCCGCCTATGATACCTACCTTCGCTTCAGTCATTCTATCTCCTCCTGAATGATGGACTTAAGATTGTGTTGATACGGTTTATGAACTATGCCCTTTTCAGTTATGATGGCAGATATGTATTTGGCCGGTGTCACATCAAAAGCGGGATTTAACACGTGTACTTTGTCTGGTGCAATACTGACCCCCTTTATCTTAATTACTTCCTCGGGCGCCCTCTCTTCGATCATTATTTCTTTGCCCGATTTTATCTTCATATCAATGCTGCTGATTGGTGCAGCAACGTAAAATGGGATACGGTTTTCATGAGCAAGTACAGCAACGCTGTAAGTACCTATCTTATTAGCGGTATCGCCGTTGGCAGCAATACGGTCGGCTCCGACAATAACGCAATTGATGTCTCCCCTGCTGATAAAGTATCCTGCCATATTGTCCGTAATCAGTGTTACCGGAATATTATGCTGTATCAATTCCCATGTAGTAAGCCGCGAACCCTGTAGAACAGGGCGTGTTTCATCAGCGTACACATTTATCCTTTTTCCTTGTTCCGTTGCCGCCTTGATGACACCCAACGCCGTACCGTATTTGACACCTGTGGCAAGCCGACCGGTATTACAGTGCGTCAGAACATTATCGCCGTCCTTTAAGAGGTGGGAGCCGTATTTGCTAAGCGCTGTCATAGCCCGCTCTTCCCGGTGATGTATGCTCACGGCGGTTTTTATCAAAGCATTTGCTATCGCATCGGAAGTTGTCAGCCCGGTGATCGACTTTTTCATTGAGTCAATAGTAAAAAATAAGTTAACTGCTGTCGGACGTGATAACGCGAACTCATCCAGGATTAAATTCAGTGATTTCAGGTACTCTGTGCGGTTTTTCTTACCTATTTTCAATGCACCCAGGACAATGCCGTAAGCAGCGGTTATACCGATGGCAGGCGCCCCCCGGACTTTTAGAGTCTTAATGGTTTGGATAACTTCCCGGTAATCTGATAACTCGAGGTAAACAGTTTTATCAGGCAATTCCGATTGATCAAGCAGCCGGAGCCGGTCACCCAGCCATTCGATTACTTTCATTACCTATTCCTGCGCCATTCCGCGTAAGCTTCTTGGAATTGGTCGATGAAAGCCTGCCTGTCAGCCGGTGAGATAGTAACAGACATACGCTTAATGCGGACAATATCGAGTGATTTAGACATGGAAAAACAGGTTGGTAGATTTATCCCTGTAGTAAACCAGCGGGAAGGTCTGAGTGTTTCTATAGAACTAAAAGGTATATTAAAAGACCATGGTACCCTGAAAGCAATCTGGATTTTGTCCTTGTAGATTCGATATGCTACGGGAATTATGCATATGAAAACCAGTCCTATTAAGACTGCTTCTCCCAGAAGCACAAGCCCGGCATTCATGTTTTCCTGCATGGCAAATATAGAACCTATGGCCAATGCCGCCACTGGGAGGCCGAGTATCAACCTCATCCATATATCGGTATGAGGCCTGTCTTCAGAAACAAGATATTCCATGGGAATTAAAGAGGGCAACCACTTCAGTGATTGCCCTCTATTATACCCGATTCGCTATTAGTTTCTATGGTGCGGTTTTTGCTTTAGCCTTTTTCCTTCTTCTTACAAGCCAGATTATAATAATTATTAATATCCAAACCGGTGAAAATACCAGGAGCCACACAAGTATGCCGACAAGGATTTTGCCAAATACGATCAAGCCATCCACAGCAGATTTTAAGATGCCCATTACGTCCCAGGTACTTTCACCTAAGGGCTTGGATTTGCTAAGAGTAACCTCAATGAGTGACATATCGGAAGTACGCTCAATATACTGCATGCGTCCTTTGACCCGTTCGATATTGCCTCTGACATTGGATAACTCACGTTGCACCTCAAGAATGTCCTTGACGTTTTCAGCCTTCTTTAGCAGTTCAAGGTACTGTGCTTCTGTTGCTTCATAATTCTTAAGTTGCGCTTTCAGGTCAGTGTATTGTTCCGTAACATCCTGGCTGTTGGTGTTCTCATACACTACTTTGACGCCCATCGCCTTAATCTTCTGCGTCGCCTCATCGAACATTTCTGCAGGTACCCTGATCGAAATGTAGCCGCTGGGGTTATCGTTGTTAGCCCTTTGATTAGACGACACGACAAAACCATTCATCTGCCTGGCCAGAGCGGTGATTTCATCCTGCGCCTTACCTATGTCTATGACTTCAAGGGTAATCGATCCGGTACGCACGATTTTTCGGTCGATATCATTGCCAGCGCCTCCTGATAGCGCTTCATCATTTTCCGAGGCATATCCATTGGATGAGGTAGCCATAGGAGCAGCCTGTGGCATCGGAGTGGGAGATGCAGGTGTGCCCCATGACGTCGATGGGCGATCTACAGTCGACTTATTTGCAGCGCAGGCAATGGAAATAACAAGGACAAGTATTAACAATATCAGCGACAGATATTTCAGCGATTTATTCATCTAAGCCTCCAATGATCGATTATATACTATTTTATGGAATTAGATTTGCTGGTTACAGATGTACTGCCCGGCTTTGACGTGGTGCTTGAGGTGCCGGTAATAGAAGGTCGAGATAACGTAGGTGTGAAAGGTCCGATCGATGTAGTATTACGTACACCCTGTGCAGCAGGTACAGCAACTGATGTGGTTGACGATGAGCTGCTGCGATCACCATCAACCTTATTGGAATCGGTGGATATCGGCGTCTCACTCCGGGGAGTCAATATGCTTTTGGGTTTATGGAGAGGGGAAAAAGGAGCAGGTTTATCAATATCCAGACGTGGCTTGATTATGCTTCCCGTGTTTTGTTTAATTACGGGAGGTACTGGTTTTTCATCGGTTTCCTTCTGCAATTCAATACGAAGGCGTACATTAGTCTGCCTCGTGCGCTCAATCATTTCCTTAATGGTGGGTTTGACAGAATCGGGTGCTTTTTCGAGTGCATTCTCAAGTACCTTAAGGCTTTTAGCATTGCTGGTATTGATAGCTGTCTTTGCCCGGTTAACTGCAGAGGGTACTTGGCGGGTGGTTGCAGGCGGGATAGTTCCAGGCAGCGGTTTATCAAATGTTTTACCCGGCGGAGTAACAGTGGGCAAATCAGGAACTCCAGTTGGTGCAGCCGGTACCGCATTTGGTCTGGTTAAAGTCGACGGCGCAGACACTCCGCCAGAGGCAGCCGGTGTTGATTCGGAGTTGGCAGCTTCATATTTTTGCATATTCAACACTGCCTGCTCAAGCTGGTAATTCATCCTGACCGTGGTCGCAATAACCTTGTCGGTTTTTCCCGCGCCCGCCATATTCGCAATTTCCTGGGCTCTCCTTTCAGCCAGCCTGGCGTGTAGTTCTGCTTTGTTAGCATCTGAGAATGTTAAGGCAACCTGTGCCTGCTCCACGGCCAGTTTAACATTATAAAGTGGTTGATCAGGCATGGCTTCTGATGATGCTGCGGCTGTGCCGCCTGTAACCAGTACAAAAACTAGGACAGCCGAAAGGGCGACTGCCCAGCTGCGTCTCCAGTGGAACACTGAGGGCTTAGCCTCAACAGGATGCCGGGCCATGTAATCCTGGACTCCATTCATCCTGACGCGAGCCCAGTATTTAAATTCAGGCCGTGGCTGGATGGGGTAAGCCTTACGTTTTACATCGAAGGCCGTCCTCAACATTATATCGAGCTCTTCAGCGTGTTCGGGGTAGCGATAGATACAGCTTTCCAGGCTTTCTCCTGCGAGAAGCCGCTCAAAGCAATCGTTGAAGATCTCTTCTATCTTCTCAGGCATCGAACTTACCGTATAATAGTTTTCTCAGGGATGCAACCGCATTAAATTGCAGGGCTTTTACGGTGCCCTCACTTTTTCCAAGTGTTGATGCAACTTCAGCGATAGAAAGCTCGGATATGAAACGTAAGGCAGCCACTTCACGCTGGGCGTCCGGTAGTTTTTCCATTGCAATTTTTAGCTGGTATATTTCATAATTTTGCTCTGTTATGGCTACCGGGTCTCCGACTTGAATCGCACCAGCTTCATCCAGGCTGGTCTTCCTTTCTTTAGATGTTTTTCTCACGTGGTCGATCACCCTGTTATGCGCAATTTTAAAGAGCCAGGCAGTAAATGGAAGATCCCTCCATTTATAGGATTTGATTGCCTCATATGCTTTAATAAACACATCCTGGGTTAAGTCCTCAGCTTCGGCCTGGTTATATACCTTGACATAAATATAACGGTAAATCCTGTCAAAGTGCAGGTCGTAAAGCCTTGTAAATGCTTCGCGATCACCATTTATTGCCCTCTGAACTATATGCTCTTCAGTTAACACCAGGTTTCCTCGAATTTACCTGGTGTCTATTATATATAAACGTACGATGGCGTGAAAGGTTTATGGAGTTGTCGCGTAATTCAAAAATAATGTGGTAAAGAAGTACGCCTTACTAAAGTATTACTTGAATATTTTGTATAAAATATAGTGATTACCAGCCGCTGTGTATTTGAGGACCGAATCAAGTGGAGAGAATTATGACAGATGAGATGAAAGGTAAATATTGCCTGGTTACCGGGGCGAGTTCAGGTATCGGTAAGGAAATTGCTATCGGACTGGCAAAAATGGGTGCAAATGTAGTCATGGTTTGCCGTGATCCATTGCGAGGCCAGATTGCACAGGATGATATCAGGAAAGAAAGCGGGAGCAGCCAGGTTGATTTTTTACTGGCGGATTTATCGTCACGAAAGCAGATCAGGAGGCTGGCCGCTGAATATCAAAACAGGTATCCGGGTTTACATGTCCTGGTCAATAATGCAGGCACAGGTATGGATAAAAGAATCCTGACAGAAGATGGCTTTGAGACAACCTTTGCCGTTAATTACCTGGCATATTTTTTATTGACCAATCTTCTTATTGATATGTTGAAGAAAAGCGCTCCATCAAGGGTCATTAATATTGCTTCCCAGATTCACCGTGTAGTGAAACTCGACCTGGATGATTTACAAAGCGAGAAACAATTTAGCCGTGATATCAGTTATGCCCGATCAAAGCTGGCCGGTATCATTTTTACCTATGAACTGGCCAGGGGGTTGGAAGGCAGTGGTGTCACGGTCAATTGCGTTTGCCCGGGCGCCGTTGCCACACGTATGTGGAGGACTTCCAGCAAGTTTTTGGACACGATATTCAAGTTGTTTATGAAAGGACCAGTTGAGGGGGCGAGGCTTCCTCTTTATCTCTGTTCTTCCCCGGAACTGGAGAGTCTGTCATGTAAGTATTTCCAGACCAGGCAACATCTAAAATTTTCTAAGGTGGATATTAAAAACACAATGACCGAATCATCCGGCGAAACATATAACCTCGATCTGGCAAGGCAGCTATGGGATATCAGTGAGAAGCTCACCGGGCTGTCAACGACCGGTTAATAGTTATAGTAGGTGAGTGTGTGAATAGATGAAGGTTAATCCATTTTCTTGGGTATCAGGCCTGACTTCTTGACCCACCAGAATGCGCCGATGGTTGCTATCACAGTTGAGACTACCAGCAAGATGATGTACCAGCCGGTGTCCTGCGGTCCCATGTTGAAAGCGGGATTGCTGAGTATGGTAGCCAACGTATTGGGTACCAGCACTGCTGTGCCCAAAACGGTGAGATATGTCATCAGCAGCGCCAATCTGTTATTCATTGCCTGCAACTGGTTGTTGTAAATCGATTGAAGCACTTCCAGGCCCGATGCCAGGACATCCGACATATGTTCTGCCAGGCCAATCTGTCGGCTGACATCTCCGGCAAGTAGCTCCATCCTATTGAGCAGAGCCGGTTCATTGGTAAGCAGGTTGGCGTCACCGTAGCGGAGGTCGTGCAGGACGTCAACGGTTTCCCAGAGCGCGTTCAGGTAAGCTATTAAAGCATGCTTCATGTTATAAATCTGCGGTCCAAGTACTGTACGCGGAGTTGCAGGATCCATCAGGTGCTTATTTAATTCGTCTCCCCGCTCCTCTATCTGGCGGAGGTGCTCGAAATTCCGGTCGTTATTCTGGTCTACGATTCTTATGAGGAGCATGGTGAGCTTGTCCTCACCCGAAGCATCCAGTGGGATCTTCCTGAGAATTGTGTCTGAATATCGCCGCAGGCGTATAAACCGTCTGTCAACAAGGATCGGGTGCACTGTAAAGATGAAGTTCCTTCTCAGAAACAAAACGGTAGAATAAGACTGAACATCGATATTCTCGGCTTTTCGTATCTGGATTGAAGGCAGTTTAATGCCCATCTCCATATCGTAGTCTTCATAAAATAAACGGGGGTTGTCAACCAGCGAGTGGATGAGCTTATCACTGAAACCCAAGGTGGAAGCTCCTGCATATACATCAGTTTCGAAGTTGGGGGTCCGGTAGTCAACCCAGGCAACTATAGAGGTCTTTAACACTTCGAAGAAACCGGAGGGTGTATCGGAATCTTCCATGAACACTGAACCGTCTTTGCAGATAGCAACGCAGAACCAGTGCTTTTGAAAGCCGTCTGCCTCATTCACAAGTTGAAGGTTATTTGGATTGCAGGGTTCCACAGGCATCTTATCACCGTCTGAAAATAGGATTGATATCCCGAATGAGTTGATAATCCATTGAGCGCATTGACTTAAATCAGGCTATTTCACTCAGAGTATTAAAATCCTTTTTCAAAGATCATTATAGCCAGGTCCGCCATGCGGCAGCTATAACCCCATTCATTGTCGTACCAGGCAATGACCTTTATCATGTTACCGCCTAACACTATCGTTTGCGGCGCATCATAAATCGAGCTGTGCTGATTACCCTTAAAATCGCTGCTGACCAGTGGTTCTTCGCAGTACTCGAGTATACCCTTGAGCTTACCGCTGGCTGCTTCTCTGAAAGCTGAATTGACCTGTTCCAACGTCACTTCTTTATTAAGGTCGCAAACCAGGTCACATAAGGAGACGGTTGGAACCGGCACGCGTAGTGCAATACCGTGCAGCTTACCTTTAACCTCCGGAATGACCAGGGCCACAGCTTTGGCAGCGCCGGTACTGGTCGGCACGATATTGAGGGCGGCTGCCCTGGCACGGCGTAAATCCTTGTGATACATGTCCAGTAATCTCTGATCATTGGTATACGCATGAATGGTGGAAAGTAAGCCGCGTGAAATTCCGAATCTATCATTGAGAATCTTGGCAACCGGAGCTATACAATTGGTGGTACAGGATGCGTTGGAGATAATATTGTGTTTTTTAGCATCATACTTATCATCATTGACACCGATAACCAGGGTGATATCTTCATTGGAAGCCGGGGCTGAGATGATTATTTTTCTGGCGCCACCCTGGAAGTGAGCTGCTGCTTTAGTTCCGTCGGTAAACAGGCCGGTGGATTCAATAACCACATCAATACCATAATCCTTCCAGGGTATTTTAGCCGGATCACGTTCGGCAATAACCTTAGTTTTTTCACCGTCAACAATAATCGAATCGGCTGCGGCTTCTACTTTACCCGGATAGATCCCGTAGGTACTGTCGTATTTTAATAAGTGAGCATTGGTCTTAGCGTCGGTTAAATCATTGATGGCAGCGATCTCCAATTTATCGCCGTAATGCTGACTGATAGCGCGGAATACGAGGCGCCCGATACGTCCGAATCCGTTTATACCGATTTTATTTGCCATGTGTTAACCTCCCTTTGCGGTTTTTATTTTTTATATGTGACTGTTATCCTCGTGGATATACCGCCGCGGATATTCCAGTCTGAAACGATTTCCATAGTCCTGGGTTTTATAGCCCTGACCAGGTCGTTAAGAATGAGATTAGTCGAAGCCTCATAAAAAATTGATACGTTACGGTAACTGGTCAGGTAAAGTTTGAGCGATTTAAATTCAACGATATGCTTATCAGGTATATACTTGATGGTAATCGTAGCGAAATCAGGTTGCCCGGAATTTACGGGACAAAGGGCAGTGAATTCAGGTGAAACAACCTGGACTTCGTAATCCCTTTCTGGGTGTGGATTGGGCATGGCAACCAGCAATTCCGGTTGCGGCCTGTCCATATAAACCAGGTTCAATGACTGGATTTTCTTAAACAGCTTGTCCAACCATCATCCTCCGCACCAGTAGATTGTCTTCTCGCTCTCATTCAGGCGCTTCCCCTTATTTTCAGAGACAAGGTACTGCAGATGTGCAAGTGTTTCAAGAACAGCTAATCGCCTGTCAATCGATTCAAGCTTATCATACGTTAGTGTTTCTCCATTTACAATCCAGGGGATCTCTTTGGCCACATCATAACCGCTTTTAGTGTCCACTCCCATTACTTTCTGAATATTATAGGAACGGTCGCGGTGATGCCGCATTATATCATCAATTTTCGGGCCAAGCCCGCTGAACACAGCACCATGGCCGGGGAAAACAAACCTGACTTCAAGTTCACTCACCTTAGAAAGCGAATTGACATAATCACCGAGGGGATTTTCACCTGACTGTGGATGGTAACTCACGTTAGGTACAGTTTCCGATAAAAGATGATCACCGGAGAAGAAATACTTTTTATTTGACTCATACAGGCAGATATGTCCGGGTGAATGTCCTGGTGTATGAAGTACCTCGAACGAGTAAGGTTCCATGATTATTTTTTCTCCTGGTTTAAGTGTGCCTTCGATCTTAACAGGTAATACATAATTCTTGATATTCATAGATGCTTCTGAGAGCAGCTTCATTTCCCAATCAGGCACACCGTTGACTTTGAGAAAGTCAGTCATCACTTTTAGCAGGTTTTCGGGATGCCAGTAGCGTGAGTCCAACAGGTTATTTTCGATCTCGCTAATATAGACCTTAGCCCCGGATAGTTCAGCGATTTTCCCGGCGAGTCCATAATGATCAGGATGCAGATGCGTTACGACAATCTGGGTGATGTCCTTCATAGCAAAGCCGCTGTTTTTCATCTCCTGTGCCAGCGCATTGAAAGCTTCAGGCGTATTCCACCCGGTATCAATCATGAGGTTGCCATCTGTTCCCTCTATAATATAGACATTGATATTCTCAAGGCCTACTTTAGGCAACGGGACCTTAATCTGATGGATGCCCTTGAATAGCTCCATTAAGCAATTACCTCCTAAATAAGTAAAGCGCTTCTACCTTTATATACAGCTTTATCTCCGAGCTCTGTTTCGATTTTCAGAAGCCGGTTATATTTTGCCACCCGTTCGCTGCGGCAGGGCGCGCCCGTTTTAATTTGCCCGGAATTCACAGCTACTGCAAGGTCAGCTATAGTGGTATCTTCGGTTTCCCCCGAGCGGTGGCTGATAACAGCTGTCCATCCTGCCTTGCGTGCCATTTCAATAGCTGACAGCGTCTCTGTGAGTGTCCCTATCTGATTAACCTTGATAAGTATGGAGTTAGAAGATTTCAGTCTTATACCTTTTTTCAATCTTGTGACATTGGTTGTGTATAGATCATCGCCGATAAGCTGGACTTTATTACCGATCTTCTGTGTCAACAGCGACCAGTTGTCCCAGTCATCTTCATCTAATCCATCCTCAATGCTAATTATCGGGTATTTGGATACCCAGTCCAGATAAAAATCAACCATCTCCGCTCCGGTCAATGTTTTACCCTCGCGTTCCAGTACGTAACTGCCATCTTTATAAAAACTGCTGGCTGCAGCATCAATAGCGATATAACAGTCAGTAGCGGGTTTATATCCGGCGATCTCGATGGCGGCTAAGATTAGATCGATTGCCTCTTTATTGGATGATAATGAAGGTGCGAAACCGCCCTCGTCTCCAACGTTAGTGTTCAACTTCCTTTGTTTGATTACTTTTTTTAACGCATGATAAATCTCGCACCCCATTTGCATGGCATGACTGAAGCTCCTTGCTCCCGTTGGCATCACCATGAACTCCTGCAGATCGGTAGAATTCTCAGCGTGTTTACCACCATTCAATATGTTCATCATGGGCACCGGTAGCACGAGGGCTTCTTTTCCGCCGACGCATTGATACAGCGGTTTATGTGAGGAATTAGCTGCGGCATGTGCAACAGCAAGAGATACGCCTAATATGGCATTAGCGCCGAGTTTGGATTTATCTTTGGTACCATCAAGATCGATCAATGTTTTATCAATCTTCTCTTGCTGAGTTGCGTCCATGCCGATGATAACAGGAGTAATTATCTTATTTATAT
>CAZABI010000013.1:0-11432 GCA_964483235.1 uncultured Dehalococcoidales bacterium
ATCGGCTCGGCCTTTATGCTGGCCGGTATCTTGAGTATCTATTTTATCGCCAATACTTTTGATATGTTGCAACTGGCGGGGTTGAATGTACAATCCTCCTTCATACCGCTAAGCGCTTTATTCTTCCTGCTGATTATCGGTTTTGCCATCAAGCTGCCGGTTTTCCCATTCCATACCTGGCTTCCGGATGCACATACCAACGCGCCCACGGCCGCCAGTGTAATACTCGCCGGCGCGCTGCTGAAAATGGGTGGCTACGGCATGATCAGGCTCTGTGTAAGCGTTCTGCCGCAGGTGGCGGTGCAGTACGCTCCTATTATGATAATCCTGGCATTAATCGGTGTGCTGTATGGCGCAGCCGTTACGTTAAGGCAAACCGATTTGAAACGGCTGATTGCATACAGCAGTGTCAGCCACATGGGTTATGTCTTATTAGGCATATTTGCTTTGAACCAGGTCAGCCTGACGGGCGCCAGCCTGCAGATGTTCAGTCATGGTGTTATAACCGGCTTGCTCTTTGCCATGGTCGGGCTGGTATATGATAAAACACATAACCGCGACCTCCGCGTTTTAGGCGGACTGGCCAGGCAAATGCCTGTGATTGTTGTACTTTTCAGCGTCGCGGGACTGGCTTCACTTGGTTTGCCGGGGACTGCAGGATTTGCAGCTGAGTTCATAACATTCGCCGGGAGCTTTGCCAGCACTGTTATGGCCGGTATGAAAATATATACGCTCGTTGCCGTGATCGGTATAGTAGTGACCTCCGGCTATATACTCTGGATGCTACAGCGGACTTTTTACGGTTACCCGTTGGATCGTTATAACGGTGTTGGTGATGCTGATACAGTTGAGATGGTCAGCACCTTTTCATTTGTTTTTGTGATTATGCTCGTTGGGATTTACCCGGCAGTGCTAACCGACGTGATTAATATGGGAATTACGCCAATAGTCAAGCTGATCGGAATGTAAAGTTTGAATTATCTTGGATGGTTTGATACATGATAATGGATCAGATTCGGTATATATCTCCTGAAATCGCGCTGCTGGGATGTGCTTTACTCATTGTGCTTATTGACCTGGTTATCAAGCAGAAAAGAGTCTTACCGGTTCTCGCCATTATCGGTACTGTGGTTTCTGCGGTTTTTATACTGTTGCTCTGGGGTGTTAACAGCCAGGATATCTTTTACAAAATGTTTGCTGTGGACCAATTTGGGCTTTTCTTCAAATTGCTGATTCTGTTCTCGGTTACCCTGGTTGTGCTTGCATCTCAGGGCTACATCGTAAAACTGGATAAATTCCAGGGCGAGTACTACGCTCTATTGCTTTTATCGGCTATCGGTCTTATGTTACTTGTTTCGTCAAACAACTTGATTTCAATATATGTATCGCTTGAACTAAGCAGTATTTCGTTATACGTGCTGGTCAGTTTCTTAAAGGATAAGCAATCAAGCGAAGCCGGCTTGAAGTACTTAATTCTTGGCGCGGTAGCATCCGCTGTGCTGCTGTATGGAATGGCACTTATCTTTGGTCTGACGGGAAACACCTGCTTGACCTGTATTGCGGACTATACTAAGGATATGCCGTCAGGCAGCCTGCTTGCTTCCCCTGCGCTGATGGTTGGCCTGGTATTGCTGGTTGCCGGGTTTGGATTTAAGATTGCGAGTGTACCCTTCCAGATGTGGGTGCCTGATGTTTACGAGGGTGCACCGACCCCGATTACAGCTTACCTTTCTGTGGCCAGCAAGGCCGCAGGTTTCGCAGTATTGGCCCGCGTCTTATCGACAGCTTTTGGAGCACCAAATTGGCTGAGTGGTGATTGGGCAATGATAATGGCGGTACTCGCCGCAATAACTATGACGGTAGGTAATGTTGTAGCTATTGTGCAGACTAATATCAAACGTCTTTTCGGATACTCCAGTATTGCGCAAGCTGGCTATCTGATGGTCGGTTTAGCTGCCATGGGCGCAGCCGCCGGTTCTGATAACATAGTGCGTAGCGGGTTGATCTTCTTCTTGCTAAGCTATACGCTGACCAACCTGGGAGCTTTCATTGCGATCATTGCGATATCCAACAAGATAAACAGTGACCAGATCAGCGACTACGCGGGTATGGGGAGACGCGCGCCATTGCTTTCCATAGCGCTAACATTGTGCCTGGTATCGTTAACAGGTTTGCCGCCCACGGCCGGATTGATCGCTAAAATCTACATTTTCAGCGGTGCGGTTGGCCAAGGATTGCTCTGGCTGGTCATAATTGCCGTTATCAACAGCTGTATTTCTGCTTACTACTATTTTAAGGTCGTTAAAGCTATGTGGCTGACCGAACCGGTGTCTGAAGAAAAGGTGACCTCAACCTGGCCCGAATGGATTGCGCTGGCCGTCTGCTGTATCCCGGTGGTGGTTATCGGTGTTATTCCCGGAGCCTTTGTAAATATCGCACAGGCTGCAGTTAAGATATTCGGCAGTTAACCTGACATTGCAGCCTTAGATCGAATACTCTTCACCATGGCAATATTATTACTGCGTTACTGATGCTGCCATATCACATTTTCAATTTGACACTGCTATAAGGCGGTGATAGACTCCACATTTGTGAAAAGAATAGGCGTCCTGTATCATCCGAAAGTACAAAAAACCGAGGCTTTCGCCCATACAATAGTGGATTTCTTTACTAAAAAGGGCGTTGGCTGCTGGCTGTATTCGTCATGGGATGAGGCGAGAGCTAAAAGCTGCATCGAAGGATCCGATCTTATTCTCAGTATAGGTGGCGATGGCACAATACTGCGCGTAGCCAGGATTGTATTCCCACATGAGATACCGATTGTCGGTGTTAATTTCGGCAACCTGGGTTTTATGACTGAACTAGAAGCCGATGAAGCTCTGGAGAAGTTAACCCTGATCCTGTCCGGCCAAGGACGCATTGAAGAAAGATCGATGCTTCAATCAAAGATAGAATCTACAGGAAAGACGTATTATGCCTTGAATGATATTGTTACCGGGAGAGGCAGATTTGTCAGGCTGGTTAACGTGGAAGTAAGTATCAATGATGGAGTCCTTGCTACTTATCGTGCGGATGCGGTTATTGTTTCCACGGCGACGGGCAGTACAGGTTATTCCCTGGCAGCAAATGGCCCAATCCTCTTCCCGGAGTCAAAGGAAATGATACTCAAGGCCGTTTGCCCCCACCTTAGCCTAGACAAAGCTATATTACTTAAACCGGATACCAAAATCACGCTGAAAACGATGACGAATCACGATGCCGTGATCAGTATGGATGGGCAGGTTGAGGAACAGCTTAAGAACGGAGAAGTGGTCACCATTACACTGAGCCCGCGAGTAACGCGGTTTATCAGGTTAAAACCTGTTGACACCTTCTATAAGACACTTACTTTGAAGCTAAGAGGAAAGTCCATATGAAAGTTGATAAAGCCAGGATCAGTGATGTACAGCGCATGCATGCGCTTGTAAACAAGTTCGCCGGCAAGGGCGAAATGCTGCCACGAGCGCTTAGCGAGATATACGAGAACCTCCGGGATTATTTTGTCATTCGTAATAATAAGGGTAACGTCGCCGCATGCGTGGCCCTGCATATAAACTGGTCAGACCTGGCAGAAATAAAAGCCCTGGCTGTCGCGAGGGAAAAACATAAACAGGGTCTGGGCGCAGCCCTGACAAAAGCCTGTCTCGATGAAGCCCGGATGTTAGGCATACCCCGAATCTTCTGTCTTACATATAAGCCTGCATTCTTTGAAAAGCAGGGTTTTAGAGTCGTTGACAAACTGGATTTGCCCAGGAAAGTATGGGCGGAATGTTATAGTTGCCCGAAATTTCCTGACTGTGATGAAGTTGCCATGGTGCTTGAGGTAGAGCAACAGAAGTGACCGAGAAGCTTATTTCAAGTAAAGATGTGTTTAAAGGCAGATCAGTCAGGCTGCGCATCGCTACCATAATGAAACCGTCCGGTGCTCAAGCTGAGAGGGAGATAGTCGAGCACAATGATTGCATCGCCGTAGTCCCGATTGATCAGGACAACAATGTAATTCTGGTGAAACAGTTTCGCACGCCGACCGGGAAAATATTGCTGGAGATACCTGCGGGCAGTATTGAGGCAGGAGAAGATCCGGAAGAATGTGTGAGAAGGGAATTGCAGGAGGAGATCGGGTATCTGCCTGAGACTATCATTAAGCTCGGTGGTGTCTATGCGGCACCCGGCTACTGTACGGAATACCTGTATCTGTATCTTGCCAGGAATCTGAAAGAAAGCCGGCTTGTAGCAGAGGATACGGATGAAATAGAAATTGTTCGTGTTCCCTTGACAGAAATACCCGAATTAATTAAAACAGGCCAGATATGTGACGGGAAGAGTGTAAGCGGTTTGCTGCGAGTGATAATGGAGCAACCGGGATAATTCAGGCTTGAGTTTTGCGGTATTTGTCCCTGCCCTCTGAATATAGATCGTTGCCAAAGATATCGTTAATAACCACTGCGGGTAAATTTTCCACTTCGAGTTCGTAAATTGCTTCGGCGCCCAGGTCCAGGTAAGCTACGGGGCGTGCTTTCTTGATAGTTTTAGCAATTAAAGCTCCGGCACCACCCACAACTGCCAGATAAACTGCTTTATGTTTTTGCATTGCCATCCGTACTTCTTCCGATCTTTTACCTTTCCCGATCATGCATTTCACCCCTGCCTGTAGAAGCAAGGGTGTATAGACATCCATTCTGGAGCTGGTTGTTGGCCCGGCCGATCCGATAACCTGCCCCTGCCTTGCGGGAGTGGGCCCCATATAATAGACAGCCTGTCCTTTCAGTGTGAAAGCCAGTTTCTGCTCACGGCGCAGTGATTCAGTCATTCTTTTATGGGACCCGTCACGTGCTGTAAGCATTTTTCCGCTTAACATAACACTGTCACCTGCTTTTAGACCGGCGGTGTCCTTTGCCGTTAGTGGCAAACGTAGCTTCTTTGCCTTCATTTTACAGAACTGCTTCCTTGTGTCTCGAGCACCAGCATTGGAGATTTACAGCGACAGGTAAGCTGGCGATATGCGCAGGGAATACCTCTATGTGAACGGCGATGGCCGTCACATTTCCACCGAAACCCATCGGGCCGATACCAAGGTTATTGATTCTTGTCAGGATTTCCTTTTCAAGTTTAGCGACCTCGCGGTCATCATTCGCCTCGCCTATCGGCCGTAAAAGCGCTTTTTTGGCCAGCAGCATTGTTTTTTCCGAGCTTCCACCAATACCTATGCCGATTATCAGTGGTGGACATGCGTTGGGTCCATATTCATCTACCAGGTTAGCGACAAAATCCACGATACCCTGGTAACCCTGTGACGGTGAGAGCACTGTGAACCTTGAGCAATTCTCAGCCCCTCCACCTTTGGGCATTGCGCATATTTTTAACCGGTCGCCTTTTACAATCTCAAGATGGATTACCGCAGGTGTGTTGTCTCCGGTATTTATCCTGGCTGAAAAAGGTTGAGAAACGATGGATTTCCGCAGGTAGCCGTCGGAATAACCTTTGCGCACTCCGCGCTGCACGGCTTCGCACAAATCCCCTCCGGTAATATGTACATCCTGCCCCATCTCCAAAAAAACTACTGCGGTCCCGGTATCCTGGCACAGCGGCATTTGCTCATCTTTGGCAATATGGATATTATCGATGATCGTTCTAAGGGCCTGTCTGCCTAACGGAGAGGTTTCTTTGCGCAGAGACCGTCTTATAGCGGATGCTACATCATCGGGCAGATAGATACAGGCGTCTTGAAAAAGAGTGGCAACCGTATTTGTGATAGCACGGCATGTAATATTTCTCATATTAGCCATCCGGCAGGAATCGGGTAACCTTTGATCAAATATTACAAAGTTTTCAGTTTCTCGACAATAGCATCGGCTACCTGTGAGGTGCCTGCGCTCGGTTCGTTGCGGTCCGCGCGAAGGTCATAAGTCACAAATTGACCATCTTCGATCACTTCGGCAATGGCTTTTTCCATCCTATCGGCAGCTTCAGTTTCACCGAGGTGCCGCAACATCAATACCGCGGATAACATTTGTGCCATCGGGCTGACCTTATTCATGCCGGTGTATTTGGGTGCGCTACCATGGGTAGGCTCAAAGACGGCTATATTGTCACCTATATTGGCACCGGGTGCGAGGCCGAGTCCGCCTACCAGCCCCGCACATAAATCCGAGATTATATCCCCATAGAGATTAGGCAATGCCAGTACATCGAATAATTGAGGATTACGCACCAGGCGCATGCATAATGCATCTACCAGTACCTCTTCATATTCGATGTCAGGATATTCTTTGGCTACCTCGCGTGCGGCTGAAAGGAAAAGTCCGTCCGAAAACTTTAAAATATTGGCTTTAGTTATTGCCGAAACCTTTCTGCGATTATTTTTCCGGGCATAGTCAAAAGCGAACTTCAGTATCCGACGCGAGCCGAATTCCGAGATCATTTTAATGCTGTAACCGGAATCCTTGCGCAAGTTCTCCTTGTAATGCTTGACCAGGAATTCGTATAATTCACCGGCTTCGGGCGTTCCCCTCTGGAATTCGACACCTATATAGAGATCCTCCGTATTTTCCCTGACTATTACAATATCCACATCCTTGTATAGCGTAGTTACGACACCTTTGTAGCTCTTGCATGGGCGCAGGCACGCATAAAGGTCGAGCACCTTGCGCAGCGCCACGTTAACGCTACGAAAGCCCGTGCCAATTGGAGTTGTGACGGGACCTTTTAAGGCGATTTTATTATCGCGTATGGACTTGATAGCATCATCGGGCAAAGGTGTACCGTACTTTTCAATAGCCGCTTTGCCGACTGTATAAATGTCCCAGTCAAACTTAACGCCGGTGGCTTCAAGTACTTTAATTGTGGCCCTGGTGATTTCAGGCCCTATTCCATCACCTGGTAATAATGTTACACGGTATGTCATTAAGGAGTTCCTTTTTAAATAATGATAGATTAGACGGATATCAGAGCTTTAAATCTCCATGTTTATTAATATAGGCGATTAATCCACCCTCGTTTAAAATTTTTAACATGATTTCAGGGATCTTATGGAATGTATATTTTTCATTTTTAGTCAGGTTATCGATAATGCTATCCTGGAGGTTCACTTCGATTAAATCGCCATCGCTAATACGATCCGTGTCGCAGATAAGAACGGGCACACCTTGATTGATAGCGTTGCGAAAAAAAATCCTGGCAAATGATTTAGCCATGACAGCACTTACGCCTGCCATTTTAATTACCAGTGGCGCGTGTTCCCGGCTTGAGCCCATGCCAAAATTTAAACCGCCCGCAATAAAATCACCGGATTGCACAAGTTTTATAAAATCAGGGTTAGCGTCTTCCATTGCGTGCCTGGCAAGCTCAGGTAAATTGCTACGCAGATGGGCATACTTGCCGGGTATTATGAGATCGGTCGATACATTGTCACCGAATTTAAAAACCTTCCCTTTAAGACTGGCAGTTGCCATTATAAGACCTCTCTTGGATCTGTGATATGGCCGGTGATGGCGGAGACAGTAGCGGTGGCAGTACTGGCAAGGTAAATCTGGCTTTCGGGATTGCCCATTCTCCCCTTGAAATTGCGATTAGCTGTCGAAATACAGACCTCACCGTCGCCCAGAACGCCCTGGTGTAAGCCGAGACAGGCGGCACATCCCGGAGGTACAATGATGCCGCCGGCTTCGACTATGGTTTTGATGAATCCCGCATCAAGCGCTTGAGTAAATACATATCGCGAAGCAGGACTGACCACCAGCCTGACAGAAGGGTGACATTTCCTCTGCTTGAGCAACTTTGATGCTTCTGCCAGGTCTTCCAGTCTACCGTTTGTGCAAGTTCCTATGAAGGATTGGTTAATCTTAACATCGCTTAAAGAACTCGCAGGTACGGTCTGATCCACCATATGCGGTTTGGCAACCATGGGTTCTAGTTTATCTGCGTCGATCGATATAGTCTTTTGATATACAGCGTCCGCATCGGAGTGGAATTCTTTAAATCCGCTGTCCCGGCCCTGTTTCTTGAGAAAATCCCTGGTTACATTGTCGCTGGGGAAGATACCGGCTTTGGCGCCGGCCTCAATTGCCATATTTGCAATGGTGAGGCGTTGCGACATACTCATTTTTTTCACAGTGTCGCCTGTAAATTCCAGGGCTTTATACGTTGCTCCATCGGCGCCGATCATCCCGATGAGATAGAGAATTAGGTCTTTGGCATTGACACCCTTGGCGAAACTGCCGTATGTGGTGATATTAAAGCTCTCAGGTACCCTGAACCAGGTTTTTCCCAGGGACATGGCAACCGCTATGTCGCTCGAGCCCATGCCGGTTGCGAAGGCGCCAAGGGCGCCGGCTGTAACCGTGTGTGAATCAGCGCCGACTACAATATCACCCGGGTTGGCCAGCTTCTCGGCTACAAGTTGATGACAAACTCCATTGCCCGCATCAAAAAGAAGGCATCCTGTCTGGCCGGCGAATTCACGCATGAAGATATGGTCATTGGATAACTGACGATTGGGACTTGGGCTGGCGTGGTCTATGAACAGCGCAGTCCTGCCCGGATTAGCCAGAGTATGTTTACTGCCGGACTTAAACTGACGGATAGTCAGGGGCCCCGTGGTATCCTGTACAAATACCAGGTCAACAGCAGAAATTACTATGTCTCCCGCCCTGGCGTCCGTACCGGATTTCAGGCTCAGTATTTTCTCACTTAATGTCTTTCCCATAGCTCAGTCCGCTGAATCTAAATTCCTTATTAATCCGGCTTTAGTTGAAGTATCATTTTAGCATATTGCCGTTCGTATTTACTAAACTAAATCACTCCGATTAACTGTCGTGGTAAAATACGGCTGGACTGTGGTGAACAAAGAATTTCAAATGAGAAAAAAGACCGGCGTCACCAGATGCGGTGATAGTATTTTTCAGTGGGGAATGCGAACCTATGTCATGGGCATAATCAATCTATCGCCCGACTCGTTTTCCGGTGACGGGTGTAAATACATCGATGATGCGCTTATCAGAGCCAGCCGGATGGAAAAAGACGGCGCTGATATAATCGACGTGGGTGGAGAATCAACCAGGCCCGATTCTACACCAATATCCGCAGACGAAGAAATCAAACGGGTCATTCCATTTGTTAAAGAAGCAGCTAAAGCCTTGAAGGTGCCGATAAGTGTTGATACATATAAGATGGAGGTAGCCGGACGGGCGATGGACGTGGGCGCTTGTATTATCAATGATATTTCAGGTTTACGGATTGAACCGGATCTGCTGAAAATTGCTGCCGATACCGGTGCTGTTATCGTACTTACCAGCAATGAACGAGGCCGTTCGGTCACTGATATCATGGAATCGGTTGTAATCAGTTTAAAGAATCAGATACAGCTCGCTATTAATGGAGGAGTCAAGCGGACTAATATCATCGTTGATCCCGGGATCGGCTTCGGTAAGACCGTAGAGCAGAACCTGGAAATTATCCATCGCCTGGACGAACTGGACATATTGGAACGGCCGGTACTTCTCGGCACGTCAAGGAAATCGTTCATCGGACAAGTATTGGAATTGCCGGTGAACGAACGGCTCGAAGGTACTGCTGCTACAGTCGCCATCGGAATATTTAAAGGGGCAGACATCGTCCGTGTCCATGATGTGAAACAGATGAAGCTGGTTTGCAAGATGAGCGATGCTATCTGCAGGAGTGAATTCGCAGAGTGACTATGGCCTATATCGGTATTGGCAGCAATATTGGCGACCGTCAATCCAACATCAGAAAAGCGCTGGATTTGCTATCCCGCCGGGTAAAAATAATAGAGGTTTCAGCAATTTATGAAACTGGACCGGAAGGATTTATTGAACAACCCGATTTTCTTAATTGCGCTGTTTGTATAGATACAACTGTGACACCCCGAATGTTGTTACGATATTTAAAAAGAATTGAGAAAGGCCTGGGGAGAAAGCCTGATTTCAGAAATGCTCCCAGGGTAATTGACCTCGATATCCTGCTCTTCGGCGATAAGATTATGGACCGGGATGACCTGCAAATACCGCATCCGCGTCTGCATGAAAGGGCTTTTGCCCTGATACCATTAGCCGAGATAGCATCCGACATAAGTCATCCGGTTTTACATAAAAGTATCAGGCAACTAATAAGTATTTTAACCTGCGCGGGCGGAGTTAAAGTATATCGGGACATCGAAATAAAATCATGGTGGAGTGAAAATGTATCTGGTATCAGTTGAAGATCATTTTGAGGCCGCGCATTTTCTACGGGGATATCGCGGTAAATGCGAAAAGCTGCATGGGCACAGGTATAAAGTAGTAGTGCGGTTAGAGGTGAACAGGCTTGATAAAAATGGAATGGCCTATGATTTCACGGTTTTAAAAAGGCAATTGGCTGCGACTATTAACAGGTATGACCACCGGTGTTTGAATGATGTATCTCCGTTTGATAACGGTAACCCTACTGCTGAGAATATTGCCTTTACAGTTTACAGTGAGCTATTACCGTTAATTCATAAGAAGGTTAAACTGGATAGTGTAGAGATATGGGAATCACCCGAATCATGCGCCGTTTACAAGCCGGGTTAACTCTTATTAACTGTTCAGGTTAGGTGGTAATAGATTAGGGATACTATCCTTAATCGGATAGAAATAATCGCATTTTTTACAGTGGAGCGTGCCTGCCATAATTTCATCGGCTGATTTCTCAGTCACATTTAAATCCAAGGCACCCTTGCATACAGGGCAGACAATTATCTCCATCAATGATTCTTTCATATAGCCATCCTGACATACATATTTTAATTGCAGAAGACAGTCAACGAAACATGCTCTGCCACACTGACATTTTAACATACTGGATGACAGTTTTTTCTTTCCTTACCTGCGTCGGTACCTCCCTGTACTTGGTAACGTCTCTGGTTTTAGTGACAGGCCTGTACTTGGTTACCTGTTCAGGATAGGTGATTCTTACGGTTGCCCAAGATTGACTGCCTCCGTAAAAATTGTCCCAATACAATGAAGACCAGGGCGAATAGTAAGGGCTATAGTTGTCGCCTATGATTATGAATCGTGGTGAATACCAGCCTCCACCATAGCTATTCACCTCGATAAACACGGTTGTGTCGGGTTTATCAACGCGAAAACTCTGTGACCAGCCCCCGTAACCGGCCGGTTGGTTGATAATAGTTTCAGTACGCGTTTCCGTTGTTACGTACGGCTCCATATCTGTGTAGGTTTCGGTAGTATTATAAGACTCGACTTTCATCTCGGTCTCCCAGTATGTTTCCGTAACCGGCACGGGGACCGTCATTAGAGGAAGCGAAAAAATAATCACAAGTATAAGAACAGGAGCAAAGACGGCAACAATAAATTTCCAGTTTTTTTGAAAAAAAAGCTTCATTTTGCTCATATCAG
>CAZABI010000014.1:0-11226 GCA_964483235.1 uncultured Dehalococcoidales bacterium
GCAGGTGGGGCACACCATCACGCAGGAACCGCAACTCAGGCAGGTAGCTGCTTTGTCATTGAATACCTTACTCTCCCAGGTCGCCTCAAGCAGGGTGGGAATTTCCTTCGGATCCATTTTAAGAGAGACCTTATATTTTTTCAGCGCATCCTTGCGGGACTGATCTCTTTTATCCTGGTCGGCAGTAGTGGCATCCTTGACGTTTTTAGCGTGCTTATTGAGCAGGTTGTTGCCCTTTGTGGTGCCGACTGTCACATAGTAGGAATCACCGACGTCGGTCAGCATCAGGTCGAAGCCGTCCTCGGTAGTGGCGGTGCCCATGCTGGCGGCGAAGGATTTGGGATTGGGATTGAGGCAATCCACACCGATGATGACCGCGTCGTTCCTCTTGAGGAAGTAGTTGGGGTCGGGGGTATTACCGCCGTATACGGCGTCGAAAAGGAAGATAGCCCTGATATCAAACGGGTGGACGCCAATCAGGCACAGTCTTTTCTCTTCCACTACAGGTTCGACCTTCGGTGTTTTGCCAACTTCGTACTTCAGCACCGTTTCCCGGGCAGGGAAGAAGTACTTTTTAGGCGGCAGTAGAGAGATGTCGTAATCGAGGCGCAGGTCAGCCGCGCTCTTCAGCGGGCCAAAGTTGTATTTATTGCCCTGTGTCTGAATCCCGATCACTTCCCCTGCAGCTCTGGTCTTGATGAGATCATCCACGAAGACAGCCAGGTCCTTCTTGGATATCACCCGATTCTGCATATGCAACTCCTTCTGGTTATTTTATTTAAACCGGTTAAGGCTAAACAACATATTTAAATATGTTCATAAATAGACTTCAAATCTGTAAAACTAACCTATTCAATTTTTAAGGTTTATTAAAACTACCTGGACAGTTGTTTAATGATGCTGCCGTCGGGCCCGTAAACGATAATTTCCAGAGGCATGTTGCCCGGCAGTGTGTGGGTGGCGCAGGACATGCATGGATCGTACGGACGCCAGGCCATCTCCACCTGGTTAAGCAGGGCTTCGGTGATCTCCTTGCCTGGTTGGATGAGTGCCTGCGCTGCTTTCTTGATCGACATGCAGATGGCCGCTTCGTTATTGGTCGTGCCCACGATCAGGTTGCACTTCTTCACGCAGCCCTTTTCATCTGCAATATAGTGGTGCGTCAGCGTGCCGCGCGGGGCCTCTACAATGCCTATGCCCTCATCCGGCTTCTCCGACGGTATATTCCTTATATTTGGACCGGTGATTTCCTTGTCTGTAGCCAGTTCCAGCAGCCTTTCAGCCGCATAGAGTATTTCTATCAGCCTGGCCCAGTGCGTGGCCAGTGTGTGGTGCACCGGCTTGCCGCCCAGCGTGGAGTACATCTTCTGGTACTCCTCCTGCGCCAGGGGCGTTGCCATGCCGTCGGCAGCGTTAAGGCGCGAGAGCGGGGTGGCGCGGTAAACACCAGAGTTCTTACCATCGGTGAAGCCCTTCCAGCCCACATTCTTGAGGTAGGTGAATTTCACGTAGGACCAGGGCTCGACATGTTCGGCTATATGCTGCAGGTACTCATGCGGCGAGTACTTACAGAACTCCTTGCCGTCAGGATCGACAACCCTGACCTTACCATCGTAGAAATTGACCTTGTTCTTCTCGTCCACCAGCCCCATGTAATAGGTCTTATGTGTGAAGGCGTCGGAGGTGATCATATCCACGTAGGCTTTATTCTTCAGGACTATGTCGCCGAAGACCATGAGGGATAGCTTGCCAAACTCCACAGCGCGTTTGGCTATATCTTCTATCTGCTTGCGGTCTTCCTCGGACAGGCGCTTGCTCACCCCGCCGGGCAGGCCAAAGACGGGGTGTATCTGCCTGCCGCCGATTGTCTGGATAATCCAGTGATTTTCCTTGCGGGTCTGCAGCACTTTTCCGGCCAGCTCCATGCCGACCTTGCCGATGACACCCAGGATGTTGCGCTGTGCAACCGGCGCGTCCGGCCCCATGATGAAGTCCGGCCCTGCCAGTATATAGAAGTGCGTGGTATGGTCGGTCACAAAAAAAGCACTGTAAAGCAGCTCGCGCAGTTTCATTGCCACGCTGGTCGGCTCGACGTGGAACATATCGTCCAGCGCCTTGGTGGCGGCCACATGGTGCGCCTCGGGGCAGACTCCACAGATACGCTGCGTGATCTGGGGCATCTCCTCCACCGGGCGTCCCTCGCAGAATTTCTCGAACCCCCGCAGTTCGGGAATCTGGGTGTAAACGTTGGCCACCGCGCCCGTATCATCCAGGAAGATGCTGATCTTCCCGTGGCCCTCGAGCCTGGTGATGGGATCGATGACTATCTTTCTCATTATTTATGTATCCTCGCCCGGTTGATCATGGCGTCGGGCAGGCTGTAGCGGTAGAAATAGCCCGCCGGGTCGACGATGCCGTCGAGTATATGGTTGATCTCGTCCGGATCGTTGGAATCGATAATGGAAGCCCAGGCCGTCAGTATATGACTGCCCTGGTCGCGCACGCCCTCGACGGGTCCGTAGCAGCCTGTGCAGGGCATATTGGCCTGGGGGCAGGGGGCGCCGCAGCCACCGCGCGTGGCCGGGCCACAGCACAGCATACCCTGTTCCAGCAAACAGATATCTGGATCAGGGATAATTTCATAAGGACGGTAAAAACGCTTTACCTTCTTCTCTTGCTTCTGGCGGGGGCAGTCGTTGCATACGGACTGCGCGGGATGCGCGATCACCTCCCTTTGGGCGGGAGCTTCCCCTCGATCAAGGCCTCCAGCGCCAGCCAGGTGGTGCGCTCCTCCGGCGGACAACCGGGGACGAAATAGTCAACGTCCACGGTCTGAGCCAGCGTTTTAACCGTATCGTAAAACTCGGGTAAATCAAGCTCACCTTCGGGTACCTTTACCGTGGTCTGCGGAATTATCTTTTCACTATTTTCCGTAGAGATATTGTCCCGGTAAACTGCGTCGAAGATCAATTCGCGGTTGGAGAAATTGGCCAGGCCGGGTATACAGCCTTCATAGGCGCAGGAGCCGTAGGCTATCATTATTTTTGACTTCTTGCGCAGCAATTTGGCCATGTACTCGTTCTCGGAGTTGCGGATTGCTCCGTTGAACAGGCAGGCGTCGACGCTGCCGTCCGCCATATTCTCCACGTCGGCGTACTTGGCATCGATGGCCACCGGCCAGAAAACGATATCGGCGGCCTCGGCCAGCTTGAGTATCTTGTCACCGATGGCTAAGGTGGCAATCTCACAGCCACCACAGGAGGCAGCCCAGTAGAGGGATACCTGTAGTTTAGGCAACCTTAGCCTCCTCTTTGGGCTTGAAAGGTCCGAGTGCTCTCACCTTCTCGGTCATATCGTTGACAATGTGGCTGAATCGGTCGCCCTCGGAAGCTGAAACCCAATCAAGACTGAAGCGGTCAGGCTCGATGCCTAACTGGGCAAGCGTCCTTTTCAGCAGTTCCATGCGCCGTAAAGCTTTATAGTTACCCTCGGCATAATGGCAGTCGCCGGGATGGCAGCCGAGGATCAATACGCCATCTGCGCCCAGTTCGAAGGCGCGCAGGACAAGGCGGGTTCAACTCTCCCGGAACACATGACGCGGATAGCGCGCACGTTGGCAGCGCACTTTATCCGGGAGGTGCCTGCAAGGTCTGCGCCACGGTACGAACACCAGTTGCACAGGAAAGCGACGATCTTCGGTTCAAAATCCGTCATATCAATTCAGTTCAGGTTCTGACCGGCAGCAGGCCTTTCTTAAAAAACTAACAAATTAAACTACCAACAGGTCCAAAAGTCAATGCCCGGATATTTGCCCGGGTCAATCTTTATCGGTTGCTCTGGCCATCGGCCTCTTCAGCCTTTCACGATGGAGCAAGGAGGTCTGGTCCATCTCGAAAGCCTTTTTAACCATGGCGTCCAGCCCGTTGCAGTTTTTATTAATATAACGCATATCAAGCGAGTAGAACACCAGCGGTCCTTCACGTCGTGACTTGAGCAGGCTGGCGTCATTGAGTATTCCTAGGTTGCGGGATGCACGGGTCTGGCTGATTCGCATGGCCTGCTTGATTTCCAGCACGCAGGCCTCCCTTTCCATCAACAGATAAAAGATCCTTAAGCGGGTTTCGTCTGCCATGGCTTTATAGACTTTCAGTAAGTCACGCATTTCTCTTGCCTCACATTTACGCGCATATGAGCATAAGTATTAAACTTGTATGATATAATACAACAGGGAAAAGCCGCTGTCAACGGGTTTCTATGGGTATAATTAGACAGGATCACGAATAATATAACAACAAAATGGGAACGGGCAAGGCATTGTAACCTGCAAAATATTTATCCTTAAATCACAATTAATATAAATGTAAATTACCTAAAGCTTCAGGTTATTGGATTCAAGCCCGCTGAATTTCTTCAATATTGTCTCGACAACATCGGGATTGCCGCCGTTCTTTTTAATCGATGTATCTCGCACCCGGCGAGACAGGTGCACAAGCTGCTTGCGTTCGGCTACCGACAGCAGTCCGAAAACATCCTCAATTAGCTTCTTTATCAACAGATCAACTTCTTTTAGTAACTCATACCCCTGTACAGTGAGATAGATATTGACGATGCGCCGGTCTGCCTGCGAGCGGCGCCTCTGAACAAACCCTCTTTTCTCGATATTATCGATGATCACACTGATTGATGTGCCTTCGATAGTTAAAAACCTGTTCAACTCGGTGGATGACATAGGGGAATCGGCCATCATCAATGTCTGCAGGATGATCCACTGCGAATAGGTCAACTCAAACGGTGCGAGCACCTTCATAAAGGCCTTATGCCAGTTGATAAATGCCTGTGCCACTATCAATGAGGTTATATTGAGGTCCTCTGCCACCTTCATACGCCGAATTTCAACCAGCACCTTATCATCTTTCTTAAAGATTTTCGGCTTTTCCATCTATTATTACCTTAATTTGTGTTGTTAACATTCTACAATATATATTGACAGCAAACAATAATTATGTAATTATAAATTCTGTAATTACTTCACACATCAGCATTCCAGTCCGCATGTAAAATAAGAGGAGGTATTGAACAGGCATGGAACAGCAACCAACCAATCTGAAACGCGGCCTTACCCTCGTTACTCTCTTCACCCTGCTGACCGGCGCCATGGTCGGCATGGCCTGGGCGGTCCTGGCTAACGTTTTCATGGACAGGAGCGGGCCAGCTGGCATGATAGGGCTTGTTTTAGCCGCGGTATTTTCCATTTTTGTAGGACTATGCTTTGCCGAGCTCTGCTCAATGATGCCGGTCGCCGGCGGCGCTTACATCTACGTCAGGCGGGCTATGAATAAATTCAGCGGCTTCACCGCCGGCTGGCTATTAGTGCTTGCCTATGCAGCCATGATGCCTGGCGAATGTATCATCATTGGCCAGTTGGTTTCCGCCATTATACCTGGAGCACCAGTTGCCTGGGTCGGCGTGGGCGCAGCCGTTGTCTTTACTATCATCAACCTGATCGGCATCCGCTTCTCCGCCATCGTTCAGTTGATACTCACAATTATTTTATTCGGAGGCATTTTTGCCTATGCGCTGCCCGGTTTGGGCAACCTGCAGGTCGAAAACTTTATGCCCTTCTTCGGACGGGGCGTTGCCGGCATGTTCCTGATGATTCCCATCTACTTCCTGGGGTTCATGGGCTACGATATCCTGCCGCAGGCAGCCCAGGAGGTTAACGCTCCCATCCGCAAGATGGTCTTCGTCATCCCGCTTTCCATTCTCTTTGTGTTTATAGCTTATCTTGTCATCGGCATTACCAACGCCGGTGTACTGCCCTGGGAACAGCTTGCCAAGAGCACGGATCCCATGCCCATTGGGGCCATCGCCACCAAGCTGCTCGGGCCATCCGGTCCGCAGATTGTCATCTTTGCAGGTTTAGCCGGGTTGATCACAACCCTGAATGGTTTCGTGGTCGGCGCCTCCAGGCTGATGATGGCCATGGCCAAGGATAGGGAACTGCCGCCATTTCTCGCTAACGTTAACAAACGTTTTGGCGTGCCGCACTGGGCAATCATCTTCGTCGGCATCCTCGGCATCATCGGAAGCTTCGTCCCGCAGCTTATCGTGCTCTTTGACACGGCTGCAGCGGCAGTGCTGGTAACTTACATCCTGACTGCTATTGCCGTAATAGTGTTGCGCAAGAAGGAACCCGATACCGACCGCCCCTACAAAATGCCCTGGGGCAATGTCATCCCCATACTGGCCCTGGTAGGCACCGTCCCGACTTTCCTGCTCTCCCTTACTATCCTTTCTACAGAAGCACAAATCGTCTTCGCGGCCTGGATCGTTATCGGCATACTCTATTACGTGCTCTTCCGCCGGAAGCAGGCAGCCTGATCCGCAGCTTAGTCAAACTGAATAATTTGCCTTGAGTGACGGGACCTTTCCATTTCAAGGTCCCGTCACTGAGGTATAAGGTGATTGTTATGAGCGTAAAACCTTTAAGCGGAATTAAAATACTGGACCTGACCTGGGTCTATGCAGGCCCCTTCGCCACGCAGATACTGGGCGACCTGGGTGCGGAGATCATTAAAATTGAAGCTGCACCGGTAGGCGATAAAACGCGCATCATGCCGCCCTTTAAGAACGGCTACAGCGGTTATTTCGCTACCCTGAATCGCGGCAAGAAGTCCCTGGCCCTCAACCTGAAAAAAGATAAGGGCCGGGAAATCTTCCTCGAACTGGCTAAAAAGGTGGATGTGCTGACCGAGAACTTCGCCCCGCTCGCACTGGAGCATCTCGGGTTGGGATATGAAGATGTTAGGAAAGCCAATCCCCGCATTATCTATGCCTCGGCTTCAGGCTTTGGCAGCCACGGCCCCTATTCCAACAGGCCTTGTATCGACCCGGTTGGGCAGGCCATGGGTGGGCTGATGAGCCTGACCGGCTATGCCGACAGGTCTCCGCTTAAGACTGGGCCGGGTATCGCCGATAGCATTATGGGCCTTTACCTGGTATCAGGAGTATTATCAGCGCTGCGCTTGAGGGACCTGACGGGGGAAGGTCAACGGATTGAAGTGGCCATGATGGACAGCATCTTTTCCGTGCTGGAAGAGAATGTCATCAAGACCAGCATGGAAGGGGTGGCCCCACCGCGCCGCGGTAACCTTGATCCCTTCGGCGTGCCCTGGGACACCTTCCTGACCAAGGACGGCAGGTGGGTGATGGTATGCTCCTTCAGCAGTCCCATCTTCGAAGAGCTCTATGGCATGATGGGACGCGATGACCTGGTGCAAAAATATAAGGGGGATAATATCGACGCCTTCCTCAAGCGCTCCGCCGACCAGGAGATGCTCAACGCGGTCTTCGCCAAGTGGGTGATAGAAAACATGACCGCTGACGACCTGGAGAGCCTGTTTATCGCCATGGATTCGCCCATGGGAATTATCAAGGACGTCAAGGAACTTTTAGATGACCCGCACCTCAAGGCGCGGGACATGGTGGTAGATGTAGACCATCCTAAGCTGGGAAAAGTCAAGACATTCAACCTGCCGATCAAGTTCTTCGGAACCACGGTCGGCGTTAAGCCGGGCGAGGTGCCCCTCGATCCGGAGGTCGGGCAGCACAGCGATGAAGTGCTGAAAACTTACCTGGGCAAGACCGATGCCGAGATCAACTCTCTCCGCCAGGATAAGGTGATCTGGGTTTAATCGTATCGGCCTTAAGCGTAAATGAAAACCAAACCGGGAGGTCCGACTTATGATAATAGATACTTCAAATACCATACCCACACGTGAAATGCTATTCGCCGACCTTTTCACGCCCCAAACGGGCATGGAAGGTTACATCAAGCTTTTCGGCGCCAAATGGGCCAACTGGCTGGGTATGACTGCGGAAGAGTTCGATAAAGTAACAGACAGCCTTTCTGGCAATGAACTGCGTGAAGAGATGATAAGACGGGCAGAGACCGGACCGATCAGCATGGACAACTTCGTTAAGATACTCAGGGAAAACGGCATCACCTGGTCCGCCTTGCACAATATGGACGAGTCCAATTTGTATGGCTCAGCAGTCCCCAATCAATACGTGGCCGATATAATTAAAAAATACCCCAACCAGTTCATCGCCTTTACCGGCTATAATCCCCACAAGCCGGTGGAAAGCCTGGCCAACGTGGAGCATGCGTTGAATAACCTGGGCTTTAAGGCCGTTGTCTTCCGTCCCTTCATTCACGGCTGCTATGCCAGCGACCAGCGCTACTATCCGCTTTATTCACTTTGCGAAAAAAAGGGCGTCCCGATCTGGATACATACCTCGGTCAATTGGATGGCCAACATCTCTATGTATTACGGCCACCCGCGTTACCTGGAGCCGGTTTTAATCGATTTTCCACGTTTGAAAATCATAGCCGGGCATGGCGGCTGGCCCTGGATACCCGATGTCGTGCTCATGCTCTGGAAATACGATAACCTCTATGCTGACACATCAGCCCACAGGCCTAAATACCTGTCGACACCCGATACCGGCTGGGATATGTTCATGAGGTACGCCAACTCCACCATCCAGGATAAAATACTCTTTGGCTCTGATTGGCTGTCCATAGGCATGCACATCAAAGACGTGCTTAAAGAAATAGACCAGTGGCCGCTCAAAGATAGCGTTAAAGAGAAGTTCTTCTATAAAAATTCGGCACGAGTTTTTAACCTTGAGTAAAAGCGGACAATTGAGCAGGTGAAAAGGAGATTTTGAAGGATAAGGATAGTCCATTGCTTATAGAGATGAATGAGCAGGATTTGGAGAATGCAGTTAATCAGCGTATTAGATTGGTCGTAGACTGATAGTCGCCCCTGCGTCCAGATTGGTGAAAGGTCCAAGGGGACCTTGTCCGTTTTTTACTTCCGCCGGAGGCGCGGTATCCACATGGGCACGTCTCGCATATATTGTCTATACTCATCCCCAAAGCGTGCTATCAATAGCTTTTCTTCACGGCGTGAGATGTAGTGCAAGAATCCGATAGCAATAATCCAGACTGCAACCGATGCCAGGGATATACTTAGTATAATGAAACCGAGGTATAGTAAAATCTCGCTCAGATAGATTGGATGCCTGACAATACCGAACACGCTCTTTCGAATAACAACAGGCGGCTCCCTCTTTTCACCGAAAACGATCGATAGACCCTTTTGCGCCAAATATCCAGACAATATTATTAAGACAATCCCCAGCGGTATTCGAATACCCAGAGATACGTACTGATTTAGAAAAGTTGTATACTGGAAAAAGAAGGAGTCCGCTATCCATAGTATGAAAAACAGGCAGGCCAGGATTGCCTGTCCAGCATCGCCGATCGAGTGTTCACCAGTAAGATCATCGCGATTCTGCTGAGATGTCCTGTTATTACGACCGTGTGGCATGTAGTTATTCTCCTTATTTATTCATTAAGTAGTTTACTTTTTCCCGGCATATTATTTCGCATTTATACATGAATGGGCTGTTTTTTCATGACTAAGAACACCGAGCTATTACGAACAGGATATTTGCTGATTCCGTCTATTTCCCGTTGTTCATGGTCCAATATCACATTTAGTGCCTGGTCGTAAGGGTACTTCTTTCGAATCTCCCTGAGTTTATTCTCCAGAGGGGCAAAGTATTCATCCCACCAGATATTATTGTTCAAGGTAAACTGCTCGAGGAGATCATAACCGCATTGTGAAATATTTCGGATTTTCTCGTTCAGGTGCTCCATATCATCATGTACTACAAGAAACCCGCCGGTTTTCAGGAAGCGCCGCCACTCAGTGAGGCCCCTTTTAAAACCGATCACTGCAATTGAGCCCTCGGCCCAGATAATATCAAAGCTCTCCTCCTTAAAATCCATATTCAGTATGGAGCATTTAAGGATATTAATATGTTCCAATAGCCCGGCTTGCTTCGCGATAATAAATAACTTGTCCAATTGAGCTTGGTCAATATCGATAGCAGTTATCTTCCCGTGACTCAATCTCGCCAGTTCCATGGTAGGAACACCCGATCCGCAACCGATATCCAGTATATATGGCGAGGCTATGTGCGGTAGCAAATGAAATGCTCGTCTCGTATACTGGAGCAGACCGCTTCTTAGATTGTCTTTATATCTTAGAAGTTCATCTTCGGGAGAGGCGAATATTTTTTGCTCATTCATGCATTATTCATACCCGTTATACTAATTATGGTCAATAGAATTTATTTTTCATCTTTCTGACCGGCGATAACTAATCCCAATGGATTGGCGCTGATATCCCAGCCCGGTAAGCTGGTATTCTTAAGTAATGCCTCAATCTCTCCGGGGATGTAGGCCGCATTGATTGAAGTTATTAATCCTGCTCGCATTTGCACCGGCCTGGTAAACAGCCAGAGCAACCATTTTAGCGGGAGAGCCATATCACGGCGCAGGTCGGTAATTACATATTTTCCGCCGGGCTTCAGTACCCGGGCGATTTCTTTGATAATATCCCCAGGATATGCCCATTCATGCAATGAGCCGTTGGTGAAGACTGCGTCGAAATACTCGTTGTCAAAAGGCATTTTACGCGCGTCTCCTTTAACATATTCAACCCTGCTGGTGAGTCCGTAGCCCGCAGCGTTCTTCCGGGCGAGTGCCAGCATATCCTCACTTATATCAAGTCCCTTCAGTGTCGTATCACCGGTACGTTTAAGCCATTCAAGTCCCAGGTATCCCGGGCCCGGTCCGATTTCCAGGGCGAGGCCGCGGGAAATTCCGTTTTTGAGGATATCGTTTATTTCCAACCAGCCCCTGTCCCTCATCCGGCGCATCATTTCATCATACGCCTGCGTAGTAAATTCACCCGTGATACCGTGGTCTGTTTCTGCTATTCGAGGTTTTACCATTAATCCATCTCCGCATAATCCTCATCGTTTGCTGCAACACGCTCTATTCTGCCGCGTTGACGTCATCCTTCAGGAGTGACTTCATCTTGTTCAGGGCCTCCATCGTACCTTCCATCATGCTTAGAATGAAGTTTGACTTGGCCAGGGCAATTCCCTTTTCGAGATCACCTAATACAAGCAGTTTGTCACCTGTTTTAATATCGAAGTCCTTGCGCGCTTCCGCTGGAATGGCTATCTGTCCCCGCTCACTTACAGTCACCGCGCCGTAAAACTTCTTTCCCTTTTTCATTTCCGTTACACATATATCCTTGAATATCTTATTTACAAGATAAATCTTACTATTCTTGTGCATGG
>CAZABI010000015.1:0-11209 GCA_964483235.1 uncultured Dehalococcoidales bacterium
ATGCTCACTTATGGTATTGAGCCACCCGCTGAATTTACACAGGAGTGGACGGAAAAAACCGAGGCTGAAGAAGAAAAACCACTCATAGAACTGGAAATCCTCACTGAACATGAAGCGATTGACGATCCTGTTCGGATGTATCTCCACGAGATTGGCAAATATCCCCTGCTTAACGCCAAGCTTGAGAAAGAACTTGCCAGCAAGATCGAACCATATAAATACATGGAGAACCTCAAGGACTACTATAGAGACCACTATAGTCGTTTTCCCTCAACACCAGATTATATTCTGCAGTTCCTGAGAAGCCTGGTAGATTGCGACAATGTGATTGAGCAACTATCCGATAATCTTAACATCGCTAAGAAAGCAAGCTTTAAAGAAAGGTTGCTAAACCAGAAACTTCATCAATCCATTGACGATTTCATTAATCCTGATCTGATTGCCAGGTTGTCTAAGGAACTCAGCCTAGAACCGACCGAGGTTGAAAAAAGACTGGTCGATTACTCCATCTACGTGCGTATCCTAAACCCTGAGATACTCTCCATCGTCGAAGGTAATCTGGGCTGGGATAAATTTAAGCAACTTATCGGTAAAAATGGTGATTCCAAACTCTTATCAAAGATCGCGAATAACGGTCACCGCTTCCATGAAAAGTTCGAGCAAATAGAAAAAGAGGGTAAGGAAGCAAGCAGACAATTGACAGTATCCAATCTTCGTCTGGTAGTCAGCGTTGCCAAGAAATACGTCGGCCACGGTATGCCACTGCTTGATCTTATTCAGGAAGGCAACATCGGTCTTGTCCGGGCTGTTGAGAAATTTGAATACAGGAAGGGCTATAAATTTAGCACTTATGCCACCTGGTGGATCAGGCAGGCAATTACACGTGCTATAGCTGACCAGGCCAGGACTATTCGCATACCTGTACATATGGTAGAAACCATCAATCGCCTGCTTAAAGTAAACCGCAAACTTTCACAGGAATTTGGTCGGGAACCAAGCTGCGAAGAGATAGGCAAAGAGATGGAAGTAACCGGAGAGAAGGTCAGGGAAATCATGAAATTGTCCCAGGTTCCCATCTCCCTGGAAATGCCGATCGGTGAAGAGGAAGACAGCCATCTGGGCGATTTTATCGAAGACCGCTCCAATCTACCGCCTGCTGATGCTGCATCGCGTGAGTTACTTAAGGCTCAACTGGATAAAGTTCTAAGTGAACTAACAGACCGTGAAAGAAAGGTATTATTATTGAGGTTCGGGCTTGAGGATGGAAGAGCCCGGACCCTGGAAGAAGTCGGGAAAGAATTTAATGTTACCCGCGAAAGAATCAGGCAGATAGAGGCTAAAGCCCTGCGTAAATTGCGTCATCCCAGCAGGAGCCGCAAGCTTAAAGACTACCTTGAATAATAACCAGTTTTGTGTATCTTAAGGAGGAAACTGAATGAGAATCCTTCAAGGATTTTTAATATTCATGGGCGTACTGGCAGTCATTGCCATTGTTGCGCTCATTGTCGGTTACGTGCTGGCCCTTTTAACTCCAGATATGAGGGCTAATATGAGACCGGTAGTTCTGTCTTCAGAAGCTGTAGACAGCCTGACAAAGAAAATGGACGACGTAAAAAAAGAGGCTGCACTGGCAGAGAGTACCAAGACTCCCAAGAATGTTGAGGTGATCATTTCTGAGGAAGAGGTCAATTCTACACTCGTCATGATGCTGGCTGAAGGGTATTTGCCGGCAAAAGAGATACTGGTCAATTTCAACGATGGTTATTTAATAACTTATACGTACTGGAATTTTCCCTGGTTCCCTATGAAAACAGGATTGCTTAGCCAGGTAGAAGTTGAGAATGGCAAGCCAAAGATGGTGGTTATGGATTTTTTCCTGGGCAAGCTGCCCGTTCCCAACGGTATAGATAATGGTGTTCAGGAACTGGCCAATATCCTTATTAAGCTAAACGCACCCATAGAAGAACTAAAACTAAATCTTAAGCAGGTTACCATTAGCGACGGGCAAATGAAAATAAGCGGCACGACCAGGATTTCCAGGTAAGCCGGACTATCCTTTCATTAGATCCATCATATTTCGAGGTATCTTACCCTTTGCCAGCATTTTGGTTACTTTTTGGATGTTATAGAACTGGTTGAGCAACTGGTTGACATCGCCGGGTGTGGTGCCGCTGCCCTTTGCAATTCTCCGTTTTCGGCTGCCGTTGATAATGCCGGGATTTCGCCGTTCCTCCGAAGTCATGGATAATATAATTGCTTCAAGCTTTTTAGTTTTATCCAGACTTTCCTTATCCGATATACCTTTTGTCAGCTTGGAAAATCCCGGTACCATTTCCATTACCTGGGAGAAGCTACCCATTTTTTTGATCTGCCGCATCTGGTCCAGGAGGTCACTCAGGTCAAATTCAGCTTTCTTTATCTTAGATTCCAGTTGCTGCATCTTCTGCTTGTCGAAGGTTTTCTCAGCCTTCTCGATCAGGGTAAGCACGTCTCCCATACCCAGGATACGGGAAGCCAGCCTATCAGGATAAAAGATTTCAAGCGCACTGGATTTCTCACCGATGCCTATGAATTTAATCGGCACACCTGTGACGAATTTGATGGAAAGGGCAGCACCGCCTCTTGCATCACCATCCATTTTGGTTAATATCAAGCCGGTCAATTCCAGGCTTTTATTGAACTCATCGGCAATGTTAACTGCATCTTGGCCGGTCATGGCATCCGCTACGAGTAAAATCTCCACCGGTTCCACTGCTTTCTTTATAGCTACCAACTCCTTCATCAGGACATCGTCGATATGCAGCCGGCCCTGGGTATCGATTATCACCCATGATGCAGCTATCTCATCTGCTTTCTTCAATGCATCTTTGCATATCTGTACAGGATCTATCTTTGGGTCTTCTGCGTGAACAGGAATATCAAGCTGGTTGCCCAGCACTTTCAATTGGTCGATAGCCGCCGGTCTGCGTGTATCAGCGGCAACTAAAAGCACACGTTGATTGGACTGTTTAAGGTGCAGGCCAAGCTTGGAGGCAGTGGTAGTCTTACCCGAGCCCTGCAGGCCAACCAGCATTACAATCGATGGTTGCCTGGGCGATGCCTTTAGCCTCGAAGGTTCTTTGCCCAGAACAGCAACCAGCTCTTGATTGACTATTTTAATTATTTGCTGGCCGGGGGAAAGGCTCTCAAGCACCTTTTCATCTATGGCCTTCTCCCTCACACCGGCCAGGAAGCTTTTAACCACCTTGAAATTAACATCTGCCTCGAGAAGTGCCAGCCTGATCTGCCTCAGGGCCTCGTCAACGTCTTTTTCACTTAACCTGCCCTTATTGTTTAAACCGCTGAATATTCTGCCTAGCTTTTCCGTCAGTGCTTCAAACATTTGATATTTTTAAATCTCCTGAACATACATGAAATATCCCTAGAACCTGTGTGGTAAAATACTCAGTGTCGGCTGTGAACTAATTGACGGTTTGTGGATCCACCTCTAAAGTCTAACTACTAAAGCATAGCACATTTTGAATGTGGTATTTAACATCATGGCAGCCCGGTTGACACTTTTAGGAGATAAGGATTGATCCCCGTTAAATTATCCCTGAAAAACTTCATGTGCTACAAGGATAGGGTACCACCACTCTATTTTAGGGGCACCCACATTGCCTGCCTGTGCGGGGATAACGGCAGTGGTAAATCAGCGATCTTTGATGCTATGACCTGGGCGCTCTGGGGTGAATGCCGCGCTTCTACCATCGAAGAGCTAATTTATACCGGACAAAACGAAATGGAAGTTGAGCTTGAGTTCTTGACTAACAACAGGCTTTTCCGCGTTATCCGCAAGTATGTAAGATCAAGCTCACTTAAAACAGCTAAAAGTACACTCGATTTACAGGCCTTTAATGATGAGACTTACAAATCGATAGGTGAACAGAGCATACTGGAAACACAGAAGAAGATAATCAACTTACTGCATCTCGATTACGCCACCTTCATTAACAGCGCATTGCTCTTACAAGGCAGAGCCAACGAGTTCAGTAAGAAAAAGCCGGGGGAACGAAAGGAGATATTAGCCAATATACTCGATCTGGATTTCTATAGCGAAATTGAAAGACAGTCAAGGGCGCAGGCAGATAGAAAAAAAGGGGAGGAAGAAAACCTGGCCAGGGATGTTGCCGCACTGGCAGAGAGGATTAATGAAAAACCGGGTTATGAAGAGGCGGTAACCCAGGCACAGGCTGAACTACTCGACACTAAAAACGCGTTAACCGTGAACGAAGTGAATATTGCCCGCATTCGCCGGCAAAAGGAACTATTGTCCGCTAAAGAAGAAACAATTAAACAGCTTAGACAACAATTAGCCATGCGCAATGTCGAATTGCAGGATCATAACATTAGGTTAGCGGCACTCAACAAGAACATTGAGGGCTACAACAAAGCAATGACGGATAAACAGTCCATTGAGGCGGGATATCGGGAGTTCAAGGCTGTCAGCGAAAGACTCGAACAGCTTAATGAAATGCTGGCGAAGTCCACGGGGATTACCAACCGAAAATATAAGCTACGGGAAATCATCACCTCTACTTTGAATTTGCTAACCGGGGAAAGGAGAACTATACAGCAACAGGTAACAGACTTACAGGCAAAGGCCGATAAGTTGCCTTTTCTGAGGGAAAAACTAACCGCACTTCGCACACGACAACAAGAAATTGAAATCACGGAAAGCGATCTTGATAAGAAAAGGAGGCTAATCACCGAGAAATCAACCCTTATCGGTTCATTATCAGCTTCCATCAGTGATCTTTCTCATTCAATGCAAGATATACGCTCTAAGCTGGAGTTGATGTCACACGCCGGAGCCCGGTGCCCCCTGTGTGAATCTGAACTTGGACCGGAAGGCCATGCTGCGATTGAGAAGAAGCTGAACGACGAATTGACTGAAAAAGCGTCGCTTCAGAAAGACACTAACGCCAGAATAGTGCAAACAAGGAAAGAATTATCCGACCTGGAAAAGTACTTGAAGCAGAAGGAGCCCTTATTCAGGTCGGAGAGAGATTCGATTAAACAACAAATCGCAATCGTCGAAAGAGAAATCAAAGAAGCTCAGGCTTCCTTAGATGACCTGCCTGCTAAGACCACCAGGCTCAAGCAAATTGACACTGATGTCAGGAACAGAAATTACGCCTTAGAACAACATGCTGCTTTAAGCCAGTTGGAACTGGAAGAAACAATGCTTGGTTACAACCAGGCTGAACATGAAGCTTTGAAACAGAAAAGATTTGCTCTTTTAAGATTTGAAGAGTTAAAGGCACAACTTACCGAAGCTGAATTAAAACTCGATGCCCACAAAACCACCCGCCAAGAAACCTGCCAGGAGATAGCCCGCCTTGAAGACATAGTAAGCGAATTACAGGTTAAATGTGATAGCATAAGACAGGAGTTGGTTGCTCTGCCGGGTCTGATTCAACAGCTAAATGATCTGGAAGCACAAGCAGTGGTTCTCCGGAAACGCGAACGTGACGCTGGAAACATGTTGGCAACTTTCCAGGAAAAAATCAGGCAAATCGATGTGTTCGCTCGAAACAAACAGGAGAAAGAGTACTCGATTAATCAGTTGAAAGAAGAGAGCGGCTTATATGCGGAATTGGCTGCCGCATTCAGTAAGAAAGGTATACAGGCGCTGCTAATCGAGGAAGCTCTACCTGATATAGAAAATGAAGCTAATATACTCCTCGGTAAGATGACCGATAACAGGATGTCGCTTACTATAGAAACACAAAAGGGAACGAAAAAAGGCGATATGGTAGAAACACTCGAGATTAAAATCGCTGATGAGTTGGGCACACGCAATTACGAGATGTTCAGTGGAGGTGAGGCTTTCCGCATTGACCTGGCCCTGCGCATCGCCATTTCCCGGTTATTGGTAAGACGTGCCGGCGCATCCCTGCCTTTGCTTGTTATTGATGAGGGCTTCGGCACCCAGGACAGCTCCAGCCTGGAGAAGCTGGTGGAGGCGATTAATTCCATACAGGATGACTTTGAAAAGATATTCGTTATTACTCACCTCGAGGAGCTTAAAGATAAGTTCCCCTTACTGATAAACGTGAGTAAAACTCCTGATGGGTCCATGATTTCTATCAGTCAATAGGTTTTTACATTCAGAAATATCTGTTTGTGATAACATAACTGGTAATTTAGTTACTGATAATAATCTAAATCAACCTGGAGGTCGCAGAAACATGGATATCAGTTTTAACAGTTTCCGGGATAGTGATGATGCCCTTCATCCGGACGAAAATCAGGAATACTATGAATGGTGGTATTTTGATGCACGCATGGATAACGGTTATTCCTGCGTGGCAACGTTTCACTGGCTGAATGCATTCATCAAACCCCACCTGCCCTCAATCCAGTTGTTTATTTACACCCCGGAAGGTAAAAAACATGTAGGTATGGCTATGGTCAATAAAAGCGAGTGCCAGGCATCCTTGACCAAATGCGATGTTAAAATGGCGGATAATTACGCTCGCCAGGATGATAATAGCTATAAAATTTACATGCGCACTAAAAACCTGGGAGCTGAACTCACCTACCATCGGCGTATACCCGGCTGGAAACAGAGTGGAACCGGCTATCTATATGATGATGGCCTTAAAAAACAGGGCTGGGTTATTGCTGCCCCTCGTTCCGATGTTGAGGGCACCCTGTATATTAATGGCGAATCCATCCCGGTAAAAGGCCACGGCTATCACGATAAAAACTGGGGCAACTCCAATATCTACGATTGTTTTTCAGGCTGGTACTGGGGTCGTCTCTATGATCCCGAGTTCACGTTAATTTACTACTGGCTTTTTCCAGTAGACCAGCCTGGCAAGGTGATCTCCAGGTTGCTGCTCACGAGAAAAGACCAGCCCATACTGGTAACCAGCGATTATGAGTTCTCCGTCGATCAATCCGAGCCATGCAGCCAGTATGAGAAGCAACTGCCTAAAAAGATTTCATTGCGTAATAAAGCGGCTGCCAAAGTGCAGTTTAATTGTGAACTAACCACCACTGCTATCGTTGAAAGAGATCGCCTGCCGAAGATATGTGAATGGGACCAATATCACTGGCGTTTTCTCGGCCAGCATAACATACGAGTAACGTTCGAAGGTAAGACATATCAGTCTGCAGGCAAAGCAATTCATGAGCATTTACTATTCAGATAATTTTATGTAAATTTAAAGGAGGTTCAGTCATGGATATCAGTAATGTTAAGAGGATCGGTATCGTTGGGGCAGGCGCTATGGGTGCCCAACTGGCGCAGCTTTTCGCCCACACAGGAAAATACTCGGTCACTATCTCAGACATCAGCACCGAACTGGTCAATAATGGGATAAAAGGCATAGAAAGCAGGTTTAAAAAGTATTTCGTGGATAAAGGCAAGATGACAGCCGAGGAAATGAATAACATCATGGGTAGAATCAAAGGTACGACCAGCCTGGCCGAGGTGGCTAAAAATTCAGATTATGTTATTGAGGCGGCTGTCGAAAATATGGATATTAAGAAAAAGATATTCAAGGAACTCGATGAGAATGCCCCCGCACATACTATACTCGCAAGCAACACCTCAGCTTTGCCCATCACTGAGATGACCAACGTAACCAGAAGGACGGACAAAGTAATCGGTACTCATTTCTTTAACCCTGTTGCAGTTATGAAATTGGTCGAGGTGATAAAACCGCCGATGGTCTCCGAGGAGACCACGGATATAACTATCGCATTAATGCAGAAAATCGGTAAGGAACCTGTCATCTGCAAAGATATCAGCCTCGGCTTCCTGGCTAACCGGGCTTATGCTGCCATGGTAAAAGAAGCCACGCAAATGGTGTGGGAACGTGTAGCATCACCACAGGATATAGATAAATCGCTTAAGCTCGGTTATAACTTGCCCATGGGACCTCTTGAGCTGTTCGACTATACGGGCGGGTGGGGCATCTGGGCAGCCAGCGAAGCGGATCGTATTAAAGAAGTCGGCGACGAGAAAGGCCGGCTGCATCCATTGAACCGGATCATAGTCAGGGCAGGTTATGCGGGCGGACTCGGCAAGAAAGGCATGTACGCCTTCTGGGATGAAGTCCTCTCCAAGTGGTAACACTAAAGAGCGCTACTTGTAATAATAGCTCTCCTGCCCGGACAGGAGAGCTATTATTTTCTTGACAGGCTATACCTCGGGCGTTATTCTAAATACATTTAAATCAATTTGGACAATATATTATATGATTGTGATGCCTGATGTAAGGGAACGATGATGCAGGAACGTTATGAAATAAATGCGCTGGAAAAAGAAGAATCATGGCGCATGTTCCGTATCATCGGCGAAATGGTGGAGGGCTTTGACAGGCTTTCCGGCATTGAACCTGCTGTTACGATCTATGGCTCCGCCCGGGCCACAGAATGCGAAGCTGATTATGAGCACGCACGTAAAATAGCTTTTCTGCTGGGGAAACAGGGTTTTAATATAGTGACTGGCGGCGGACCTGGTATGATGGAAGCAGCCAACCTTGGGGCCAAAGAGGCCGGTGTGAAATCAATTGGGCTCAACGTCGTCCTGCCTGAGGAGCAGAAAGGCAATGTTCATTCCTCGTTGAATATTACATTCAATCACTTCTTTGTGCGGAAGGTCATGCTGGTAAAGTATGCCACAGCATTCGTTATAATGCCCGGCGGATTGGGCACTATGGATGAACTCAGCGAAGTACTTACCTTGATTCAGACCAAGAAAATCAAGCCCTTCCCTGTAGTATTGTTCAATTCCGCATTCTGGCACGGATTTCTGGATTGGCTTCACGATCCGGTATTAAAATCCAGCTACATTTCAGAAGCTGACCTACAGCTATTACGACTATGTGATCAGCCTGCGGAGGTCGTGGATATCGTTAGCAGTTGGTACCTGAGACAGGCTATAGTAGGACGCAGAGCATTTGATTAATATCTCCTTCCACGGCGCCGCCCGTTCAGTAACCGGCTCCAGACATATCATTGAAATAGACGGCTTTAGTATTCTCCTGGACTGCGGTCTGTTCCAGGGAAGACGTGCTGAAACTTACGAACGGAACTTAAACTTCTCTTTCTATCCCGAAACTATAGACGCCGTAATCATTTCCCACGCCCACATGGACCATCTCGGCGATGTGCCCAATCTGGTAAAAAAGGGCTATCAGGGAGATATTCACTGCACATCCGCAACACTCGATCTTGCGAATATCATGTTACTCGATTCAGCCAACATTCAGATGAGCGATATCAAATTCGTCAATAAGATACGCCGCAGGCGTCATGAACCAGAGGCTGAACCGCTGTACACCGTGCAGGATGTTCAGGCGGCTTTAAAGCAATTCGAGGGTCATTCTTACGACCGTTCTGTTAACCTTAACAACGGTACCAAGGTAAAATTCCTGGATGCAGGCCATATACTTGGATCGGCAATAACACTGCTGGACTTTAATGACGGAGGTAAACGTGTATCAATTTGCTTTACCGGTGACCTCGGCCGTTATAACATGCCCATTATACGGGACCCCGTTGTTGTCGCAGATGCGGATATCCTGATAATTGAAAGTACTTATGGCAACAGGCTGCATTCCGACATTAACAATATCCAGGATAAGCTGGCTGCGGTTATCAATGAAACTATAGACAGAGGCGGCAAGATTATCGTTCCTTCGTTCGCGCTCGAAAGGGCACAGGAACTCGTTTACAGCCTGCATCAGCTTAAGATTGACAAAAGAATACCCGACATACCTGTTTATGTAGACAGCCCTCTTACTGTTGATGCCACCGACATCTTCAGGATCCATCCGGAATGTTATGACGATGAGACTGCACAGATGTTGAGAACATATCAGGATCCCTTCGGTTTCCGTGGTTTACGTTACATTTCCAGTGCCGAAGAATCCAAAAAACTCAACGATCTAAAGACGCCGGCCATGATCATCTCAGCTTCAGGAATGGCCGAAGCAGGCCGCATACTGCATCATTTGAAGAACAATATCGGTAATCCGGACAACACTGTGCTTATTGTTGGCTGGCAAGCTGAAAACACTCTGGGCCGCAAACTAAAGGAGAAATGGCCTGAGGTCCCCATTTTCGGTGAAAAATATAAGCTGCGTTGCCGCGTAGAGGTATTTGAAGAGTTCAGCGCCCATGCCGACCGGAATGACCTGCTCAAATGGGTGAGCGCTGGCAAGGAAAAATGGAAGCAGGTCTATGTTGTGCACGGCGAAGAAAGCGCTGCCCTCTCGCTGGCAGAAGGTTTCCGTGAAATGGGAATACCGGACGTGATAGTCCCGCAACTTGGACAGAGTTTTGTCATCTGAAGATTGTAATTAATAATTGTATATTAACAAGTATGGCTGAAATTGAGCTTTGTAATTTTAGCGATCTGCATAACGATTGGAGAGACATCTATGTCCAAGCCTCCGGCAGACTGCTATTCTCGTCCCCTTCCTGGTCAGAAACGTGGTGGCAGCACTTCGGCAAGACCGGCGATTTATACCTGGGGGCGGTCAAAGAGAACGGTACAACAATAGGCATTGCACCGCTACGGATTCAAAACAGCATCGCATATTTTATAGGCAGCAATGATGTCTGCGATTTTCTCGATTTCATCATATTACCGGGGCACGAGAAGCCCTTTTTCCATACGCTAATAAACCATTTCAAGCAATTGGGTATAAGTACGTTGGATTTATCCCCTCTGTTGCCCGGATCAACTGTCATGCTATTTATGGAAGAAATGGCCCGCGACCAGGGACTGGCAGTAACCAGTCAACATGAAGATGTGACTGTCTATGTTGATTTACCATCACAGCTTGAATTGTATCTCTCTTCGTTGAGCAGCAAACAGCGCCATGAACTTCTGCGCAAGGAGAGAAGGTTAAACGAGGAGGGGGATATCAATTTCACAATTACGGGCAAACCGGATAAGCAGCAAACGGACGCTTTCATGCGTTTCTTCCGTGACAGCAGGGAGGATAAAAAAGCCTTCCTGACGGTGGATATGGAACGTTTTTTTCAATCTCTGTTTGAAATATCAGCAAGCGACGACACGCTGAGATTGGGATTGCTGGAGTTAAACTCGCAGCCGGTTGCCATAACTTTGTGCTTCGACTATAGAAACGAAGTATATCTTTATAACAGCGGCTACAACCCGGATTACGGCTGGCTCAGCGTC
>CAZABI010000016.1:0-11116 GCA_964483235.1 uncultured Dehalococcoidales bacterium
TTCTCTCATTAATAAGTAATATTGACATCGTATGGTTATTTAAGCTGGTTTATCCAGCGCTTTTCTGCATCGTACCACTGATTATTTACCGTGTATTCAGTTTCCAGATGAATAAAAAGGTCGCACTCTTAAGCGCGATCTTTTTCGTCACCCTGCCCATGTTCACCATGGATATGGTCCAGTTGATCCGTCAGCAGATTGCAGAGCTGTTTTTCTGCCTGGCCATACTGGTCTTCATTGAAAATAAACTTGCGTTAATAAACCGTCTCATATTCCTGTTATTGTTTATTATAGGGGTGACTGTATCCTATTACGGTTTGGGAACAGCCACTATTGGTTATTTTCTTTTCAGCTCCGTTTTTATTGTTATTATCAAAAGTAAAATCGGGAGAAGAATCTGGCAATGGCTGACGGGCAACCAGGTAGCTTTACTCGATGATCTTTATAGTAAAAGCCTACTCAAAAGCTGGCACGTTCTAATTATAGTTGGGCTGAGTTTTATTTTTCTCGCCTGGTATTACAATAATGTTGCGGGTGGTCAGGCTTCTACCGGTTTAAATGTTATAGCAGGTGTCGCTGATGCAACAGCTTCCGGTGTGGCACAGGGAAGTTATTCTTTTTTAGACCCGTTGACAAAAGAACCACTTGTCAGAACAGCTTTAGGTTTGGATTTCAACGAGGCCTCCACAGGCGGGCAGGTGTGGAGAGCATTTCAAATTCTAATCGAACTATCCCTCATAATTGGATTAATACGATTGGTTTTTAAACCACTGTCGATATCCAACAGGTTGAATATCTCTTACATCTCATTGGTATTCGCCAATTTATTTGTAATTCTTGGATTATTCATCTTGCCGGGCCATTCCTACGGCCTGGGGCTCACCAGGATCTGGCAGATCACCTTGATTGTCATGTCACCTCTAATAATCTATGGAATCATTTCCATCGGTCAGGCACTCGCATTCCTATGTAAACGGTTAATTCCTTCTGCCATATCAGCCAGGACTCTGAGTTTGTTACCGAATTCTGTGCTTGCGCTGATACTGGGTGTCTACTTCATCTTTAACAGCGGGCTTGTATTCGAACTCACCCACAGTAATAGCACAAATTTTATCGATATACCATACTCTATAGCACTCTCTAACAGCAGGATCGATTTAAGCACGGCTTTTAACCGTCAGGACAAGCTGACTGCCGATTGGTTGTTCAAACATAAAAACGATGATTATGCGCTTACCGCCGACTACCAGGGTAGCAAATTATTCTTGCAATACGAACTTTTAACCACGAACTCAAAATGGCAAATATTCGTCTATAACAAGGATGCGGCATCAGCGATACATATCAATCTCGGTAAAAGCGACTATATCAGTTATTTTACTTCGATTCCACGTTATCTGTTGTTGAGGACATGGAACATTGAAAATAAGGCTATTACCGTCAGTTCTGAATACGGTATACGCATAATCTACAAATTTGACGAAATTGAAGGTTTCACTAATGTAATTCAACATTGCAATAGCATTTATAGCAATAACAGCAGCTTGATTATTGAATGTCCTGGTCTTAATATATACTAACGCTACAGGGATCACTTCATAAACGGCACCAGTAAATAAAACCTCAGGTGATTATACGTGAGAATAATTTGGTTACATGAGCATTTGCTTTATTGGAACGGCGGTGTCCGCTGGATATTTGAAATAAGCCGAAGAATACGAGCAAGATGCGAAGTTGATATTTACGTAACCAAAGCATCTCAAGAGAATATCAATCGCTTCAAAGAAGTGAATGTCAATGTCGTCGAGTTATCGGATACAGCCGCAAATGATCTTCGCTACTGGATTTTATATCCCTATTATCTAATTTCAAATATCTTTAAATTACGTCGGCTCGTGACCGGCTATGACATGGTTATAGCCAGTTATCCTACAATGTGTTTTGTCTTACCTTTTCTGCGTAAAAAAAATATACATATTATATTTGAACCTAATGGATATGTTTACTCAGACCATTATTTGAAAGGTCTTAATACCCTGCAAAGGTTAATTTTTATTGCTCTGCGTCCATTTATTAAGCTGTATGATAAATGGGCGACCAAGTCAGCAGGAGATATTATTGTACTAGATAACCATACAGCGCAAATGGTTGAAGATATCTATCATAAGCAAGCTAAAACGGTATATGTAGGAGTAGATGGCACTTTTTTTCAGCGTTCGGTTAATTCTTCTCTATCCGCAAAATATGCAAATTGTCAGATTATTTTACATTCATCGACTGCATTAAACCCGGTCAAGGGAACCAGATACGTTCTGGAAGCATTACCACTGATTATTAAAGAGACACCAAACTGCAAACTGCTCATTATGAATCCACTCGAAAATAATAGGGAAAAGGAAGCGCTGTTATCATATGCCCGTGAGCTTAAAGTGGATTCCTATATAGAGTTCTTACCACCGCTGGATGACGAACTCATACCCTGTTATTTAAGTATGGCAAGGGTTGTCATACAACCGAGTGTTTACGCATGCGCACATTTACCAATTATTGAGTCCGCAGCTTGTCAGGTACCGGCCATCGCGTTCGATGGCATATCTGAGGAAGACATCATAGATGGGCAGACCGGTTTTATAGTACCCAAAGGCAATATCAATTTACTTGCAGAAAGAGCTATTAAACTCATTAAAGATGACGCACTCAACAAGAAAATGGGATGTAAGGCTAAAGATATGGCCGAGAATTCATTTTCCTGGGATGCTAATGCCGTTAAGATGTGGCAAATCATCCAAAATTTATTGTCGGCTTCCTGATCAGTTAACACTAACCATATTTTTGTTCATATAATAATAAATATAAAGAATGGTGAATTAATCCGGTTTATACTAAATTAAGCACAAAGCCTGGGAGGATTCTATGACCTCGTTTAAACAAATAGCATATAAGGCAGTTAAAATAGTTACCAAACCACTACAGGGTTCAGGTATAGGTCGTATTAAACCAATCAACTTCCTGTATCAAAGGTATATAAATGCGCTTACAACCGGGAAAAATGAACTTATACCAGTAAATAACTATAAGATGTATTTTCACAGTGAGAATATGGACTGCATTGATGAGAGCCTTATGTTTACCCATCAGTGGGAACCGTGCATGACCCTGGCGTTCAAGAAATTAATTAAACCGGGTATGGTCATGGTCGACATTGGTGCTAACGTCGGTTATTTTTCACTCCTGTGTTCTACCCTGGTAGGTAAAAGTGGGAGAGTTTTTTCATTTGAGCCGGAACCGGGTAACTTCGCATTACTCATGAAAAACATACAGATTAACAGTTTTACTAATGTTGAAGCTGTACCCAAAGCAGTATCTGACAAGAACAGCACATTGAGATTGTATATCAATACTCTTGAACAAGGAATGCATAGCATCATACAACATGAATCAGGATCTTCAACCATCGATATTGAAGCTGTCAGTCTCGACGAATTCTTCGCCACTACCAACCATATTGTGGATATTATTAAGATAGATATTGAGGGCGCCGAAGTACTGGCGCTAAAAGGTATGCAGAATACCATACAGCGGAATGAAAAACTATTATTCTTTACTGAATTCTGGCCTGAAGGTTTACTACGCGCCGGTACCACGCCACTTGATTACTATAACTCGTTAAAAGATATAGGTTTCAAGTACACGTACTTGATCGATGAATCTCACAAAACACTCAGGTTAGCAAACTACGACGAGGTTTTAAAAAGCTGTTATACCAAATTATATAAAGCCCCTTGCCACGTTAACCTGCTTTGTTCTAAAAACGAATTAGCTATTTCTATGAAATTGTGAATCGCGCCCGCGGGCCATATTCAAGTCGAATTTCAATCGTTATGTTATACTTTAACGGCTGTTCTTAACCAGCTATATTTAACGTCAACTTTATTATAACCATATGGTGAAGCGAGCACTTATTACAGGAATCACCGGTCAGGACGGCGCGTATCTTGCCAGGTATTTACTGGATAAGGACTACCTGGTTTATGGAGTGCACAGAAGAAACTCAAGTCCAAATCTGTGGCGTTTGGAATACCTCAATCTAACGGACAGAGTCAAACTAATTGCCGCCGAGCTGACAGACTCTTCGGCCATCTTCGATATCATCAAGACCTCCCAGCCTGATGAAATATATCATCTTGCATCACCCAGTTTTGTCGGTTCATCATTCGAGCATCCGGTTAGTTCGGCCGAAGTTACCGGTCTCAGCGTGACACGTATACTGGAAGCTATCCGCTGCTTGAACAAAAAAATTAAGTTCTACCAGGCTTCCACTATTGAAATGTACGGCAAGGGTGACTCCAAACCGCTAACGGAGGAAACAGCCTTTCAACCTGCCAATCCATATGCCGTAGCCAAGCTTTACGGCTACTGGATAACCAGTATTTACCGTGAAGGCTACGGCATATTTGGTTGTAGCGGTATTCTTTTTAACCACGAGTCACCATTGCGCGGGCTCGAATTTGTAACCCGTAAGATATCCAACGCTGTTGCACGTATATCGCTTGGATTGGACGACAAACTCATTCTGGGCAACATGGATGCCAGGCGGGACTGGGGATACGCTCCCGATTTTATCGAAGCCATGTGGCTTATGTTGCAAAAAGAAAAACCCGATGATTATGTCATTGCTACCGGTGAGACACACACGGTCAAAGAATTTGTGCAGAAGGCTTTCTCTGTGGCGGGATTGGATTGGACAAAATATGTTAAAACTGATCCAAAACTTCAGCGCCAGGCAGATCTCAATTACCTTCAGGGAGATAATTCTAAAGCCAGGTCAGGGCTGGGATGGCAGCCAAAGGTAAAATTCAACCAGCTGGTTGAGCTGATGGTTAAAGAGGACATCACACGCTGGCAAAGATGGCAGAATGAGGAGAGGTTCCCCTGGGATATCCCCGTTTATCGACTGCCTGGGAAAAAATGAGTGGGTAGAATATAACTATATGCCTAAGAGTGCTTTAATAACAGGAATAACCGGGCAGGACGGTGCTTATCTTGCACAACTCCTGCTGGAAAAAGGATATAACGTTTTCGGTACTTACCGCCGGCTGTCCACTCCTAATTTTTGGAGACTGCAATATCTGGATATTTTCAGCAGGGTTAACCTGATACCCGCCGACCTGATTGACTCATCTTCAATTCTTGAAGCTATCAGGATCAGCAAACCGGATGAGATCTACCACCTTGCCGCACAGAGTTTCGTAGGCGCATCCTTTGAACAGCCTGTCGCCTCCGGTATAATCACCGGCCTGGGTGTGGCCCGGATACTGGAAGCCATTAAAGAGTGCGATACTTCCATCAAATTCTACCAGGCTTCTACGAGTGAATTATATGGTAACACGATATGCGACCAGCAGGCTGAGTTAACTCATTTCCACCCGACCAGCCCTTATGCCGCAGCTAAGCTATATGGATACTGGATGACCGTACTGTATCGTAATTACCATGGATTATTTGCCTGTAATGGGATACTCTTCAACCATGAATCTCCTCTGCGGGGACTGGAATTCGTAACACGTAAAATTTCCAATGCCGTGGCAAGGATAGCGGTAGGCATGGACACGGACCTGAAATTAGGCAACCTGGATGCCAAACGCGATTGGGGTTATGCGCCCGAATATGTACAGTCTATGTGGCTCATGCTGCAACAAGCAGTGCCCGACGATTATGTTATCGCCACTAACGAGACCCACACCATCAGAGAATTCGTGGAGGAAGCATTTAAAATGCTCGGCCTTGACTGGAAACAGTATGTGTCTTCCGACCAGCGTTTTATGCGTCCCGTTGATGTAAATTTCCTGCGCGGCGATTATTCCAAGGCCAGGGATAAACTCGGATGGCAGCCGAAAGTTACGTTCAGCAAACTCATAGAAATTATGGTAAACGAAGATGCAAGCAGATGGAAAAGGTATCTGAACGGTGAAAGGTTCCCCTGGGATGCGCCCAACTATCCCAGTGAAAATACGATTATCTCCAGAATGTCTAAATTCAACAAGTAATAAGCACCGGCTTTACTCAAATCCGGCAACGGAACAAAGCAGTACCTGCCAAACGAGACTATCAGTTTATGCAGGCACAGGTGAATATAAGCTAAACATGCTTTTTTACCGCGGCCTTCGTCCAAGCTTATTTCTCAACGTAGAAGCATCTATGCCCACGTACTTCGCCATCTGCACCAATAAAGCTTTGTCCTCGTCTTCAAAGCTCCTTGTTGCAACGACAATAAGAAAGTAAGCGGCGTAATAAAGAATAAATATTATCGGCAACATCCACCAATCTATCACCAACCACCTGGCAAATATAACCTGAATAGCCACAATTAAGACAGTCGATACGACAACCGGTTTAATCAGGTTCAGGCTCAACGGCTGGAGCCTGTATAAGAAATACAGGCGCGGCCCGGTAATAGCATTGCCGAGCAGCATGGTACCTGCCGCAGCAAAGGCAGCGCCTTGCAGTCCCATTACAGGTATCAGTGTTAAATTCAGTATGACGCAGCCTATCAGCATCACCATGCCACTGCCGAATAACCACATGGACTCACCTACAGCTATCAGCGCCGGCGCATTCGGGCCGAAGAAATTGTTCACCATGAAGCCTATGGCCAGTATCCTTAACGCGCCTGCCGCCTCCGTATACTGCGGTCCGAAGAGGAACCCCAATACAGCTTCCGGGAAGATACAGAAAACAAGCACGAGCGGTAACGTAATTGAAACCATCCATTTGGTCAATACAGTGTAACTTCTTCGTAACTCATCCAGAGACCCCTGTACAAATAGACCTGTAGCAATGGGTACATAAACCAGGCCGAGTGCTGAAAGTGGCGCGACAACGAATTGCGCCAGGGGAAATGCAGCGTTATAGAGTCCCACCGTGGCGCCTGAAGTATAGTAACCCAGGGTCAGCGTGTCCATATATGTGATAATTACCGAAGCAAGGGTATTGCCAAAAAGCGGCAGAGAGAATTTCATCAGTTGACCCGTGATCCTATTGCTGAAAATCTGTGAGTTTGACCTGCCGCTTGCAGGTAATTTCTTGGTAACGTACCAGATCAGCAGCAGGTTAGTTAAAACTGATGTGATCAAATAGCAGTAATATGTGCTTACGAAAGATAAACCAGCAGCCATAGCTATTAGAATCAATAACGGGAAGAGTGCATTGAGTATTATATATTGAAAAATAACCTGTGGCCCCACCTGGCTGAATCCGCGAAATATGGCTGCGAGGATATTCACCGACGTTAAGAATGGGACGGCAATCGATAATATTTTTATAATATTGGTCATTTCCGGGTCATGAAACAGGAATACAGCCAGAGAATTGGATGAGAAAAATATTATCAGGGAGACAATAATACTCGATGCCACCGTTAATGCACAGGTTATGCGCACGGTTGCACTTACTTCCGAATCCTGTCCCCGCGATATAAGATATGCCAGCAGTCTTGTGGATCCAACATGTAAACCGATGCTGGCAACAATTGTGGCTATAGTTAACAGGGCGAAAGACAAAGAAAAATTGCCGTAATCCACCTCGGTGCCGAAACGGGCAAGCAGTATCCTGGATAGAAACTGCATGGCTATGCCGAAAAGCATACCGGCCATAGCCAGTACAGATCCAAAAGCTACTTTATTTAACGTAGTATCTACGGGAATACCTTCCTTCGTTCTATACCATAAAACAAATCCGTCAACTTACGCATGAAACACCCTCATCAATTGACAATGACTTCAAGGTTTTGCATCAACTCAGACCTTTACCTTCAATAAAGTGGGTAACCTATGTTAAACTATTGTACTCGTAATCAATCAAACGTGATATACTGCGTAATTTTAAGAATTCCGCTTCAAAATTACAATCATGCCGAGTTTTAGTGAAATCATCAAAGGCGAGGCTTTGTTGCTTAAAACAGCCTTTAAGCGCGAAGGATTCTGGTACGTATTGCGCGAAGGCTGTAAATACGTCTTTGGCTGGCCCATTCGCATCGGCACTGTGACGTGGCTGAGGTTGACACGCGGCAACGCCGCATTCGTTTTTCGCGGAAGGGAATATCGGTACCTGTACCACAGCTATAACTACACATGGCAAAACGACCGCACCTTCGAGATACCGCTGTGCTGGAGCATGGTACAGGAAAACGCGGGAAAACATATACTTGAAATAGGCAACGTGCTGCGCCATTATTTCGATTGCAGGCATGATGTAGTTGACCTCTTCGAGGAGTACCCGAGCACTATCAACCTTGATATCATCGAATTCTTCCCGTGTGAAAAATACGATTTCGTCATCAGCATCTCTACCTTTGAGCATATCGGCTGGGACGAAAATCCGCGCCATCCCCCAAAGCTGCTGTCCGCCATCGACCATGTTAAAGAGAACGTGCTCACCCCGGGCGGCAAATTGGTGATCACGGTCCCCCTCGGCCAGAATACCGAGTTGGATAAATACCTCTTTAACGGGAAAGTGCCCTTCTCGTATATCAATTGTATGAAGCAGTACGATAGTAAAAAGAACTTATGGCAGGAAGCAACCTGGGAAGACATATTGAAAAACGAGTTTGATCTGGAAGGCCGCTGGCAGGTATCACAGCATATCAATCTCATACTTGAGTTTAATAAGCCGGCTTGAAGGCGCTATTGGCCGGTCAGTTCCAGGAGCGACCTGAACACATCCTGCGGTTGATTAATCGGCATATCGATGTTCACCGTAATGGCGATGGCGTTTTCGTTATGGTCCCCCTTCAGTACTCCCTGCCTGGTCTCCTTCGGCAAAGTCTGTATCTTCGTCTCTCCGAAGGAGCAAAACCGTGGCCGGAGACAACGATCAGTTTATTATCGCTGTCAGCCAGGAAACCACTGTTAAATAGCACTTCTCCCAGTTTCTGATCGAGTTTAATATACCAGTCCAGCATGCAGTCCTCACCCCAGTGGAAGTGCTGTACCCGGTCCAGCAGTGTGTAAACCGCTATCAGGACATCCAGGTCCGTTTTAATCAGCTCTTTGATCTTACCGGTAACTTGCTCAAGCTCTGCCTGCCATTCTTTCTCATCCGTAGGTAGTCCGAAGCCGACCGGCTTGAAGTCAATTCCGAAGTTGAAGGTAGGCACGACAAAGGGCACATTCATGGCAATTATTTTTATATATCATGCAGTACTAAAGTACCCGGCACTGACCGGTTTATATTTAGCCTTTTCGGCCTTGATAGTTCTGCAATTACATTATAAGATGCTTGTGTTGGGTGTCAATTATTAGCCGGACGGCTTTAAAGATGTATACTCAAGGTTATTGCCAGGAAAATATTATATTGAGAAAATCTTAAATGAAATCAATCTCTTGCATTTTGATACTCGTCATGGGAATGGTTGTTGTAGCGGCCATGCTGCCAGCCTGCGCTATTCCCATATCAGGCGATGCCGAGAGTGAAAAGATGGTAGATACAGTTATTAACACCGTCATGGCCTACATTAAACAGAATCACCCGGATGCGGCGCCCTACATAGAAGCTGACATCCACTGGACCCGGATCGAAATGTCAAGGAAGCCCGGTTATACCGGTTATAGTTTTAATGGCGGGGGCTGGATGGTGAACATAGGACATCCTATCGTGGCCGACGATATCTACGATATCAGGGCAGAATATGAGGCTGCCAGGATAACCTGGGTAGGGCTGCTTAAAAACGGCGCTATTACCGAAGAGAGCTATTCCAACTTTACAATAAAATAGTTTATGATATTAACAGGTAAGCAATGGAACCGTGGGTATAATATGAAGCTGGCGCTGAATCTATTTATCGCTCTTGTCGTACTGGCCGGAATTGCCGTAGATTTATGCTGCCCGGTTCCCGCCGGCGCAGTCCTGCCAGAATTCCGTCCTGCTCCTGCTCAATTTATAGCGGACGGCGATCCGCAAAACGACCTTCCCATCATGAAACCGTCCAGGGAAACCAGGAACAAATGGTTCAACAGTTACAATAAGGCAGCCAGGGCCCCGATCAGCCAGCGCATCAAGCTATTGATGGAAGCCGCACCCAGCAGCGAGGGCATTCAGCCGCTCGCCTCGCTCGACCTGCTCAGCCACCTGCAATACACACCTTCGCAACGCAACCAGGGGAGTTGCGGCAACTGCTGGGCCTGGGCCGGCACCGGTGTTATGGAAATTGCGCTCGATGTTCAGAGCGGCATCAAAGACCGTCTCTCAATCCAGTACCTGAATTCCAACTACAATGGAGGCAGCGGAAGTAATTGGGCCTGCTGCGGCGGCTGGCTGGACGATGTTGTGTCATTCTATGCGAGTAAAGGAATGGCCGTCCCCTGGTCGAATCCCAATGCCGCTTACGCCGACGTCAGCCGCACCTGTGCCACCCAGTTAACAGCTATGCCTGCGGCAAGTATCGTTACCACGCCCAACTATCCAATTTCCTCTATTACGGAACAGACAGTTACTACCCACGTATCTCAGTCAACGGCCATAGCCAATATCAAGAACGTGCTCAACCAGAACAAGGCGATCAGCTTCAGCTTCTTCCTGGCCACCGGCGCCGACTGGACCAACTTCCGTAATTTCTGGAACACCCAGCCCGAGACTGCTATCTGGAATCCCAACTTCTCCCTGGACCATACCTGGGACTCGGGTGGCGGCGGCCATTCCGTGCTTTGTGTCGGCTATGACGACAGCGACCCCGATCCTGCCAAACGTTACTGGCTCATACTTAATAGCTGGGGTACGGCCAGCGGAGGCCGTCCCAACGGGTTGTTCCGCCTCGCCATGGACATGAACTACAGCGGCACGTTCATTGATTACGTTGGTACCACTCCGGTTTCATATTACAGCTTCTACTGGCAGACGCTGGATATGACCTATACCGCTGCCGCTCCTGCCGTCTCCACCCTTCCAGCGAGCAGCGTTACTGCCACCTCCGCAACCCTGAACGGCAACCTTACCTCTACCGGGGGAGCTGCGACTACCGTACATATCTACTGGGGCGATAACGACGGCGGCACCACCTCCGGCAACTGGGACAACGATATCAACCTCGGCGCTAGATCAGCCGGAACCTTTTCTTCCAACG
>CAZABI010000017.1:0-11064 GCA_964483235.1 uncultured Dehalococcoidales bacterium
ATTTTATATATTTTAATTATTTAATATTATTCAATAATATGATTGAATATCTTATAATACGAGTGTACAGTATTATGTGCTTAGCCTATTAGCTTCATTACAGCACTGATGCATGATAACCACTTCGGGCCATACCGTCACTAGAATCACTATATATATTTGACCGGAATAGAGCATTTTCATGATTTATAAAGACGTATGGTCATTGAGGTACTAAAGTATGTTAATAATGGCACACGCAGGAATCACGCTGGGGTCTGCATATCTGCTGGAGCGAGTATTCAGATTTCGTCTGAAGAACAATAAACAAGCAGATTATGACTCAATTCATATTGAAAATTCACAAGCTCTATCTACTGAGCATGTGAATGTTTCAAATACAAAAGTACTTTCGTCAACAGCATCATCCTGCATGGTTAATGAAACCACCGCTTTCAGGATCGATTATCGTTTTATTTTGCTTGGCTCGATATTGCCAGACCTGATTGATAAACCGGTAGGAAATATATTTTTCGTACAAATTTTCAATAATGGGAGGATTTTTTCACATACGTTGCTTTTTTTATTACTGGCAATATTAATCGCCATTCTTATTTTCAGAACGCGAATGAAACTATGGGGATTTTGCATCGCATTCGGCGTATTGGTGCACCTGCTTCTGGATGCCATGTGGCTGGAACCAGCGACATTATTCTGGCCGTTCCTCGGGTTTTCATTTTATGTATATCCGGGAATGGGATTGAAATTATGGATAAATGGCATGCTTTATGATCTGATAGTAAGGTCTGATATTTATATATCAGAGATAATGGGTGCCGTAATTCTTATATTCTTCACAGTAAAACTCGTCATCGAAAAGAAAGTTAAAAAATTCTTCCGTAGCGGTGATTTATAACCCGGATTTCATATTTCTGGCACTATGCCGATCAATGGATCCAGCGGTCATACCATGTGCTAAGATTAAAAAGTGTCCACAATCGTGCGCTATTATCGGCATTAACTTCTTTCTGCTGCGTTATCATCCTGCTAATACAATCGTAATTTAAAAACCGGTGTTAGCGTATCCTTGAGCGTATGATGGCGTCTTACATGGAATCACCAAGTTCGCCTTTGAACCATTCTTTTCAGGCGCCGAGAAACCCTGTTTTTTCCGGTATATTTTATTATCTGGGATAATTCCTTCCACCGCCTTTTTCAATGTATATCTCTTCTGGTCGTTTTTATATTTCAGGCCTGAAGGTATTTAAAGCGCGAAATCGACCAGATCCTGATCAAGGTATGGCGCCCTGCCCTCGACTGAGGTTGACATGGTGACCGGCACAACTGCTGTACGGTTGGAGTGATTAAACCACTTATGTTTTTTGTCCGCGTATAACAATGAAAAACCCTGATCCTTGAGGAACAAGTTTGCCAATCCAGCGAGGCAGGTATCTATCCCTGGCAAAACGCAGGTCGTAATAGGTTAGTTGCACCTGGATATCAAGGTTATTGAATATCGAGAACATCTTTTTAATTTCAGCTTTGCTGTAAGCCTTGGTGCCCGGGCTTTCATGGTAGTGCGCAAAAATATATTCAAGACTGCGGCCAGGTTTGAGAGCCAGCAGCCCGTAAACCGCGTAAAGCTGTAGAGCTACCAGGGAATGACGATTATACAACATGATGCAGATGCTGCCACCGGGTTTCACCACGCGATATATCTCACTGATCGATTTCTGAGTGTCCGGGGTGTGATGCAGCACGCCCCAGGAATATACGAGGTCGAAAGAATTGTCTTTGAATGGCAGATTCTCGGCATCGGAATTGATGATGTCACCATCACAGTTGTAAAGACGCAGACGATTACAAGTCAGGTTGGCGGAGTGTGGAGAAAGGTCCAGCCCGGTTACCAGGGCTCCTCCCCGGGCGAAGCTTAATAGATCGGTCCCGGCGCCACAACCAACCTCTAATACCTTCTTGCCCTTCCAATCATTAAAGCAGGCAAACTCGGGAATGAAGTACTCAATTTTGTAACGGTTAGCGGTCAGTGAATCAAAATATTCGCGGGTGCCCGGTTCTATCTTCAAATCGCGTGTGCCGCAGGGCGCGGCATCCCAGAATTCCTGGACGGATTCTTTCTCTTTTTCAACGGTCATATTGGAATCTTAGTCTGGTATTAACTACCGGGTCAATTACCCGCAGGCTGGCCGTATTTGTCATTGAGCTTGCTGACCAGTATCTCCATGACACGTATTACTTCCCGACCATCCTCACCTGTCACCGGTGGTTCTGTGTTATTAATGATGCTGTCTATGAAAAGTTCCACGACGGTATCGTGCCCGACCTTGAACCGGCCGGTGATAACCTTAAGCCCGTTACACATGATGCCGCCCAATATTTGCGTGACGGTGCTGAGCGAGTTAGATATCAGTTTATTGAATCCGAGCGAAGTCTTAGGGCCGTATTTCAAACACAACATACTCTGCAGGTCTACGTAAAGGGCGCCCCTCGAGCCCAAAATCTCCACTTCAGCCGCATAGCGCTCGCCTGAATAGGATACGGCAACTGAACTGATGCCGTTGTTGGCTTCAAGCTCAAAGCGGAATTCATCAAAGCGTGCCCAGGGGTGTTCCAGGTAGTTCTTTGTAAAAATCTCCAGGTTGTTGATCTTATCGAGGAAGGCCAATGAGATATAGACGGGATGCGGCCCTGTTTCACCTATAACCCCGCCAGGCAATTTATGTATCCAGTAGTCGCTGCGCATGATCATTTCGTCTTTGGGATCAGACAGCAGGATCCTCATGCCACGGAAGTCGCCGATAGCGCCTTCTTTAAACAACTTTTTAGCTTTTATAAGGGGTGGATGGAAGAGAACGTTGTGGACGACGCACAACTTGCGGTTGTTGCTTTTGGCGGCATCGATCATTTTATCGCAGTCGTTCACGGTTAGAGCCATTGGTTTTTCCATGAGGACATGGCATCCGTGTTCCAGCGCTTCAATGGCGACCGGCGCGTGTATCTGCGGTGGTGTGCAGACATCCACTATGTCGATCTTCTCGTTCTTGAGCATCTCGGTCTGACTGGCATACACACCTGATATGCCGTATTTTCCGGCTACTTTTTTAGCCAGTTCTATATTCCTATCGCAGGCTGCCTTGACAGCAACCTTGTTTTTAATTTTATTGAAGCTGGGTATATGCCTGTGCTCGGTGACAGCACCGCAGCCAACCATGGCAATCTTGAGCTTATCTGTCATTGTACCTCCGTATTATTAGAACCGCGCACACTGCTCAATCTTATCCTGGTTGGCTTTAATCCAGTTGTAAACGGTTACGACGCCGTCCTTAACCTGCATTTTAGGGTTATAGCCAAGTACTTTGCGGGCTTTTTCAATCGAAGCGCGCCTGCGCACAATCAGGTCCCAGTCACGGCGCGGTCTGAAAAGCATTTCAGATTTATTACCCGTAAGGTCATTGATCCAGTTGGCGAGGTCGATGATCCTGGTTTCGGTCTCGGATGCGAGGTTGAAGGCGTCCCCAACTGCCTCAGGCACAATCCCACACAGGAGGGTTCCTTCGACGATATCCTCGACGAAGGTAAAATCACGTGTTTCCTCACCTGTGCCGGTGATAGGCAGCGATTTTTTTTGCATGGCCCACCAGGTGAAATTGGGTATCACGTTGCGGTACGCGCCGGGTATTTCACCCGGACCGAAAACGTTGAAATAGCGTGCGGCAACTACCGGCAGTTTATAGTAATTATAGAAAAAGTTGCAGTAAAGCTCGCCCAGCAGCTTGGTGATCTGGTAGGGTGTATCAAGGTGCAATGAAACGAAATCCTCCTTGAGCGGAAGGGGCGCCTGGCTTCCGTAAACGGAGCAGCCGGAGGAAGCGAACACGAATCTCTCAACACGGGCTAAGTGCGCATACTGCAATACCTTAAGCATGCCCAGTCCGTTAACTTCCAGGTCAGTCTCGGGATTGTCAACGGAATTCTGATTGGCAAAATGCGCAGCGAGGTGGAAAATATGGTCGGGCCTGGCAGTGAAGACACGCTTCAGCGCCTCGTCGTCGAGCACGCTGCCTTCGACAAATGTAACCGACGGGTCATCCGGAACGTTCCACTTCTCCGCTGCCGAAAGGTCATCGAGGACGATGATTTTTTTTGCGCCGAGATTGATCAGCGACCTGGTCAGATTACTGCCGATACAGCCGGCGCCACCGGTAATCAGTATGTTCTTCCCGCTATATTCCTTAAGACGGTTATCCATTTTTCCTTTTCCCTATCTCCTCTTCGAGAACTTTTAAGAAGCGGTCAGTCAGGATTTCCCAATCATATTTTTGAACGGATTGCCTGCCCCGGCTTCCAAGTTCAGCTATTATACCATCTTTAAAAAGCTCATTCGCCTTATTAATAGTATCTTCGGGCTTGTCTACGTACACGATGCCGTTATCATCGCCGAATTCCCTGTATACTCCGGGCAGCCTGGTGCAGATGACCGGCTTTTGCATCGCCATGTATTCGTATAATTTGATAGGGACGATATCCTGCATGATTTTTTCCCAGGGATAGGCGGGAAGTATGCATATATCCGAAGCTGCTACCAGCCGAGGAATTTCTGAATAAGGCTTTTTCCCGGTCAGGATCAACCGGTCATGCAGGTTGTATTTATCCCGGATAGCCTTGAGGTCTTCATAGGCATCGCCCTCACCTACAACGAGCAGCTTAAGATCTATATTCTCAGCCCCGGCAAGGGCTATCGCGGTCTCTTTCACACCGGAGAAGTTATATATCCATCCCATGAAAAAGAGAACCCTGTCATCTTCTTTCAGCCCGTAGGCATGACGTGTTTCAATTGCCTCACGGGGGCTAACCGGCTGGAACTTGTGCAGGTCTATGCCGGCGCAGATAATCGCTGTATCCTGTTTTGCTCCTTCAGAGATTACATAATCTCTTAACTTTTCATTTATTGTGATAACCCGTTCGGCGCCGCGCAGCACAGATTGTTCGACGCGTTTTCCGAATTGCTGTGCAGCTTTAAGCGGAATAAGGCGATGCAGGACATCTATCCAGTAATATACAAAGGGAATATTCTTACGATGTCCGAGCTTGAGAGCAAGATAGTTATTCAAGATCCCGAAGCCGACTATAATATCCGGTTTGAATTCATCAATCTGCCGTTGGATTTCCTGGTGGTGTGTGAATATCAGCGAGAGATAGTTCAATACCGGGATTTTTATGATACCCGGCCTGACAACAGTTATTTCAGCTACAGGATCGACCTTCCAGACCCTGGGAAAAACCTGGCGTCTGGAAAAAAGGGTATGTTGCTTTTGCTCCTGCCAGAGTATCTCGTAATCTATGACCCGGATTTCATGCCCCCGGGCTGCCAGCCTGTCCGCGAGATGGTGCTGCTGGTGCGGCCCGCGCTCGAGCCAGTCGCTCTCCTGGACGATAAGGATTTTCATCTGATGCGTTATTAAATTTTTATACCATAATAATTGGCCATCCATTTGATGGTCAGTGGTATGCCTTCTTCAATCGGCACTACCGGATTATGCTTGAGATCGCGTCTTATCCTGGAGAAGTCCATATGCTTGAAGCGGGTGGTAAAAGGTTCGGCTTCTTTATATGTCACCAGTTTGTCCGACTTACCCAGGTATTTCAGAATTAAGTCGGAGATGTACTTGATGTCATGCTCCCACTCTTCTTTACCCCCGACATTATAAACTTCTCCGGGTATAAAATTGTCCGCTATGTTGGCAAAGGTGCGGCAGGTATCCTCGACATAATCGAAAATACGCTTGTGTCCCATAAAAACTGTATAGGGCTCATTGTGCAGGGCTTTATAGATAAACATGGGGATCACACCACGGTAAGGGCTGTAATGCTCGTGAGGGCCGTAAGCATTGACGGGCCGGACGCGTACCGTCTCTGTTCCAAACATTTCATGCGAGTTTAGAACCTGCATCTCGCCCACCCATTTGGTCATGGCGTAATCGTTCATCTGCTTGATAGGTATTTTATCCATGACGTCTTCACTCATCTTACCGTCATAGTCGCCGTAGACCTCAGCGCTGGAAAAGAAAATCAGCCGGAATTTCAACTGCTCCTGTAAACGTATAACATTCTTGGTGCCGATGGTATTGGTCAGCCAGAGGTTTTCAAAGTAGTCTTCTCCATTCCAGCGTCCGTACTCGGCCGCGAGGTGGTAGACAAAGTCGAACTTGTGCTTATTGAATATCCTTTCAAGCTGGCGGTATTCGCTGACATCGCAGCGGATAGATTGCCTGTCTTCAGCATGCTGAAGATCGCAGACCCAGACTTCATGTCCGCGTTGTCTGAGTTCCGGCACAAGATTTGAACCTATGAATCCTCTTCCGCCCGTGACGAGGATCTTAGCCATGATATTCTCCTTTAATGATCTTTATTATTTTTTCTCCCGTGTTACCTTCACCGAACGGGTTTGCCCATTTGGTGTCTCTTGATAGCATAGTCCTGGCACAGTCAACGATACTTACCGGCGTGGCGCCGGCAACAATATTGGCGCCTATCTCTACGGTCTCCGGACGTTCCGTGTTATCCCGTAATGTCACACACGGTACATTAAGAATACATGATTCCTCCTGTACGCCACCGGAATCCGTGAGAATTAGCCTTGCATCCGATTCCAGCACGAGAAATTCGAGGAAATCAACGGGTTCAATCAAAGTGACGCCATTCGCTTCAAGGTTGAACTGCGACATCATTTTTCGTGAGCGGGGATGCACCGGGTAAACCACCGGCATACTGTAAGTATCGGCAAGGCGTTTCAAACCTTCCAGTATAGACTGAAATCTTTCACGATCGTCAACATTCTCCTGCCTGTGTAAAGTCACCAGGAAATATTTTCCCGGCGTGATACTTAAACCGGCGTGTATGTTGGTTCTTGACCGTGCCAGTGATAGATTCTGTTGAATTGAATCAACTATGGTATTACCGGTCAGGTGGATATTCTCACGTTTGATGCCTTCGCCCAGCAATGTCTCCACAGCACGGCGTGTAGGCGCAAATAATAAATCTGCACAATGATCTGCAAGCACACGATTTATCTCTTCAGGCATGGACCGGTCATAACTACGCAGGCCGGCTTCCACATGCCCAACCCTTATCCCCATTTTACAGGCTGCCAGTGCACCGGCAAATACCGAGTTAGTATCCCCTTCCACCAGAACGATGTCGGCCTGTTCCTGCTTCAGGATTTTTTCTACTCCTGTCAATATCTTCCCGGTTTGCTCACCATGGGTACCGGAGCCAACATCCAGATTGTATCTTGCTTCGGGTAACTGAAGTTGCTCAAAGAATATCCTGTCGAGCTTATACGTGTAATGCTGGCCGGTATGCAGAATGAAGTAATCGGCCTTGTTATTAATGCAGGCCCTGATAATGGGGGCCATTTTGATTATTTCCGGCCGTGTGCCCAGTACAATCGCAATCTTCAATAAGCAGCCTTTCTTTAATTTTGAATTGGATATTATTCTATCCCATCAACCTGATACGGTGCATTATCGTACTGGTGAACACGGCAAGCCCATGCATAATGGGATTTGCCGTCGATCCATGGTTGTGATATATACAGGACACCGGAACTTCGGCTATCCTTAAACGCTTTTTCTTAGCCTGGATCAATACCTCTACGCTATATCCGAATCCCTTGTCGGTGATATTGATGGCTTCTATGGCCTTTTTATTATGGGCGCGGTAGCTGCATTGCGAGTCGGAGAACTTGTAATAACCCGAGCAGAAATTCACACAAAAGGTAATGGCATCAATGCCAAACTTCCGGTAGGCGCGGATTCTAGCTTTCCTGAGGAACCTGGATCCGATAACAATATCGGCTTTACCCGAGATGATGGGCTCTATCAGCAGGGGGATCTCAAGCGGATCATGCTGTCCGTCTCCGTCGAGCGTAATCAAGATATCAGCTCCAGTTTTTTTTGCATATTCAAAGCCGTCCCTGGTTGAAGCGCCGGCGCCCGTGCATTTGCTATGCCTCACAACATCGGCCCCGGCAGCCCGGGCAGTGTCAGCGGTCCCATCTATCGAACCGTCATCGATCACCAGTACACGGTCAACGTATGGTTGGGTTTGCCGGATGACATCACCAACGAATTTCTCTTCATTCAAGCAGGGTATTGCCGCCAGGATAAAAGGGGATTTCTTACCAGGTGTACTTTCTTGATCGTTCATGTCTTAACCAAGCGTGAAAAATCTGGTGTTTATTATACTTGATTGTATTGGGATTATCGAAATATTTGACGGAAGGCACTGGCCAAAGAATCATCGTTTTTCACTGTAACCGTCGGGATGTCTTGTTTGCCATGCCCAGGCGCTTCCGATGATACTATCTAAATCGGGATGGCCCGGTTTCCATTTCAACTCGGACTGTGCTTTATGTGAATCAGCGATAACATTGGCCGGGTCACCTGGCCGCCTGGGAAGGATTTTAACGTCGATCGGTTTCCCTGTGATCTTCCTGGCGCTCTCCACCACTTCCTTAACCGAGTATCCGGCGCCGTTGCCAACGTTGAATATGAAACAACCCTTCTGTGAACCGAGATACTTCAGCGCCCTGACGTGCGCTTCAGCAATATCGAGTACATGTATATAGTCCCTGATGCAGGTGCCATCGGGAGTGGCGTAATCGTTCCCGTAGATGGGGAGATAGTCTCTCTTACCTGCGGCGACGCTGATAACGACGGCGATGAGAGTGGATGGCGGTTGGTGGTTCTCGCCGCGCAGTTCACTCGCGCCTGCAACATTGAAATAACGCAGGCAGACCGAACTCAGTCCCGCCGCCTGACTGCACCAGTAAAGAAATTTTTCAAACATCAGCTTGGATTCGCCATAGGGATTAATCGGCAGCACGGGCGTATTTTCGCTGACGGGCACATGCGCGGGTTCCCCGTACACTGCGGCAGAGGAAGAAAAGATCAATTTCTTCACCTGGTGCTCCAGCATGCACTGAACCAGATTGATACCGCAGGCAACATTATTCCTGAAAAATCTGACCGGGTCTTTGAAAGACGTCTCTACCTCGGTGTCGGCAGCGAGATGAATAACGGCTTCAATATCGTACGATTTGAAAATATTGCGAACCGCCTGGTAATCCCCAACATCGGCATGAATAAAGACTGCTTTATCCGAGACGGCAGCGCGGTGACCCTTACTCAAGTTATCGAAGGCAATTACTTTATAATCGCCGTCAATGAGTATTTCTGAGAGTATGCTGCCGATATAGCCGGCTGCGCCGGTAACTAATATCATGGTTTTGTATCAAATGGGAAATGAGGGTATTGCATTATTTCACCGTTACCGATTTGGCCAGGTTACGCGGTTTATCCGGATCATAGTTCCGTTTAATGGTCAAATGATAAGCCAACAATTGGAGGGGTACCACGGCAACGATGGGGTAAAGCAGCTCATGCACTTTAGGTATCCTGATCCAGTGATCGTATATCTCATTCTTCTCGTCGGAAACGGCAATGACGTGTGCTCCCCTGGATTTAGCCTCGATGGCGTTGCTGAGTGTCTCGGGGTAGGTGTAATCGGCAGGACAAATGACCACAATAGGCGTACCCTTTTCTATCAGTGAGAGAGTACCGTGCTTGAGTTCACCGGCCGGCATACCCTCAGCATGAATATAAGATATCTCTTTAAGCTTCAAAGCTCCCTCGGATGCAATGGCGAAATTGATAGCGCGGGCGATATAGTAGAAATCGTCTTTCTTGTAAAAGCGCTCGGCTATCTCATGGATAACATCCTTGTTCCACTCAATGACCTTGGCCACCTGTTTGGCGATATGGCGAATGTTGTCGGCTGCCATGTCAAATGAATGAACCATGGCGAAGGACAGCAGGTAGAAGATGGCAACCTGGTTCAGGAACGACTTGGTGGCGGCCACACCGATTTCAGGACCGCAATTCAGGTAAATAACATGGTGACTCAGTTCCCCGAGCAGGGATTGTGGCCGGTTAATAATCGAGACGATCTTGGCCCCGGCTTCGCGGGCCAGCTTGACACCCTCGACCACGTCGTAGGTTTCACCGCTCTGGGAAATGGCCAGTACCAGTGTGTTCTTGCCCACGGAGTCGGCAAAATACTGGAACTCCGAGGCCATCACGACCTCGCAGAAGATCTTGCCCACGCTTGAAAAGAGATAGCGGCCTACCAGCGCAGCATAACGCGAGGAACCGCAGGCTGTAACTATAACCTGATCGGCGCGTAAAATATCCAGGGCGATCTTGGTAAAGGTTTCCCTGTCCTGTTCGGTAGCCTGGATCAAAGTAGTGGGCTGCTCCATGATCTCCTTGAGCATATAATGCGCATATTTACCCTTGCCGTTTTCGTTCCAGGCGGTGGAAATGGGTGTGAATTTTTTTCTGATTTCCTTGCCGGTATGATCCAAGAATTGAATTTTGTCCGGCGTTAGCACTGCCAGTTCGTTCTCTCCCAGCAGCGCCATCTGGCTTGTGTGCCCGTGAAAAGCCAGGGAATCACTGGCAGCCATGGTAACCTTATCGCCGATGGCCACCACCAGCGGGCTGCCCCGCCGGGTCCCGACAATTTTATCCGGCTCTTTAGTAGATATGGCCAGGAAGGCATAAGAACCCAGCAACCGTGAGCCCACTGTGATGGATGCTTCCTCCAGGTTGCGGCCTTTTTTCATCTCATCTTCCAGCATATGGGGAATAACTTCCGTATCGGTTTCGGAAGTGAATTTATGGCCGTGTTTGATCAGGTCCTTGCGCAGCTCCTGGTAATTATCGATGATGCCGTTGTGAATAACAGCTATTTCCTTCTTGCAATCGCAATGGGGATGGGCGTTGCGATCAGTAACACCGCCGTGCGTGGCCCAGCGGTTGTGGCCGATTCCCACTGATCCAGGGATGGAATCGAGCTTGTAGCGGTGATTGACTTCTTCGAGCCTGCCTATACCCTTTCTAATAACGATCCTGTTCCTGGATATCAGGGCGACACCCGAAGAATCATAACCACGGTACTCCATTTTCTCTAAACCTTCGTAGATGACCGGGGCTGCACGCTCGC
>CAZABI010000018.1:0-10658 GCA_964483235.1 uncultured Dehalococcoidales bacterium
TTGATGTCTTTCCATTGGCTTGGCCTCCCTTAAAACAAAGTGAAAATGATATTACTTTTTCATAGGTGTGCTGTCAATTTGCCAACTTATAGGCATTTAATTATTATTCAGGGTAACAAATATCTCCGGCTTTTGAGAAGGGGGGTACACTAATGAAATTTGAGCATGTGGCAGGAAAAAATACCGGTAAAATAGCTTTGTTTGCATTGAGCACCTGTATCTGGTGTAAAAAGACCAAGGATCTTCTGAATAATCTTGGAGTAGAATACGATTATATGTTTGTGGACCTGCTGCAAGGTGATGAAAAGGACGAGGCGATTAAAGCCATTGAGAAGTGGAACCCAGATTGTTCCTTTCCTACACTGGTCATCGACGATAGCAAATGTATAGTCGGCTTTAAAGAACCGGAAATTAAAGAGGCGTTAAAGCGTTGAGTGATGAGATCACCGTAACCCAGGTGGATATCGACAGGGCGTTCGAAAGAATAAAGAAAGACGCTGAAAGCGGCGGTTATCATCTAAATCCGGATATCGAATTCACAAAGGGGTTGATCAAGGGACTGCTGATTGATGAGGCTAGATATGGTTACCAGTCCTGCCCCTGCCGGCTTTCTATGGGTAGTAAAGAGGAGAATCTGGATATTATTTGCCCGTGCGATTACCGCGACCAGGATGTGGTTGAGTATGGCGCCTGCTACTGTGCTTTATACGTTTCACAACAGGTCCTCGATGGTGCCCAGCCGCTGCAATCTATCCCGGAACGGCGGCCGCCAAGGCAGCAACGTAAAAAAAGCATAGTATCTCAAGTCTCTGCGACCTTAGCTGCTTTGCCTTTGCCGGTTTGGCGCTGCAAAGTGTGCGGTTACTTGTGTGCAAGAGATGGCCCGCCGGAAATCTGCCCTATCTGTAAAGCCAAAAAGGACAGGTTCGAAAGATTTATTTAAGTTATCCTTTGGCTTCATCTCGGAGTTAACTTGCCTATTCTCAGCAGCTTGTTTTAATCTGTAATACCTATTACATGAAAAACCTGTGGAAACATATTAACCTCGCACGTATTGCCGCCCTTCAAAAACAGGGTTCTATTTACTTTCCGGTACAGGATATGATCCTGAAATACCCGTTTCTGCTCCTTTTTAATGGCATTATAATTTTGAAATCGAATATATTTAACTCGTGCATCATCCATACAATCGGCGATAGCCATGCCAAACCCTTCATTTTTCAGTGGCCGTTTCTTGTCCATCATATCTCTCAGGCAACTGCGCATAATCTTATCAAGGAAGGGAGTTTTACCCGGTCCGGCGAATATTTAAGACATTTTTTATCTAGAGTGAACAAGAAAAGGGACATTGTGTTTCTAATTTTTGGTGAGATAGATGCCAGGGTCCACATTTATTTAAAATACGGTGAAAGTGGTAAACAGGTGAGTATAGATAAACTGTTGGACGATACGGTTGCACGCTACGGCGAGGCCATCACGCAGATACAAGGCAATGGATATCATGTTGCCATCCACGGCATACCACCCGCGTCCAGCAAGGATTTCATTACAGCGCTCCCGTTTTCTGGTAAGCCGGGGGAGAGAAGCGAGATTTCCAGAAAGTTTAACGAGAAATTAAAGGCGTTTTGCCGGTCAGTTGATGTGCACTATGTGGATATACAATCAGTTGCCTCGGACGAAAAAGGCTTTATTAAGAAGTATTACCTGGCAGATGAAGTGCATTGTAACAGGCGAATCGTATCTTTTACACGTAAAACCATTGTCGAAGCGTTCAAAAGTAAGAAACGGTTTTGAACCAAATTTATCACTGGTCAACAACAAAAGGAATAATTAATACCTAGTTCGATTTTTTCCCGGAAACCTTCCATTGCGTCCCATCCCAGGTATAAAGGTGCCTGTTGCATCTGCCGCAAAGTATTTGTAGGTCCGCATTCACCTTCTGTTCTTTACCGGAGACCAGTTTCCGGCATGCGGGGCAGTAAACACGTTTAAAGGCTATTTTCATTGATTCCTCCAGGCCGTATATCTAACTGTATATATTTTAGCACCTTTGGAAATGGCCTGTGTGGAATGTAAGAAATAATCTCTCCGATGACCCAAACTGGTCCCCGGAGAGATTATTATAAAACGCATTAGACTTGGATACCAGCGATTCTCTTGACCATCTTCTTGCGGGCTTCGATATCATACTGGGTAGTGATAGCAATAGACTCCATTACGGGAGAACCTCCACCATGATAGTTGCCCACCATCGCAGTACCGCCGGTAGCTGAGCAGAGCAGGTCACCCGCATGCATCCAGAATTTTATAGCATCATCAACGTTAATATTGGGATTACGCATGGTGTATTTCTTGAGCAAATCAGCAGTTTCGGGATTTAAGAAGTCTGCCTCATGTGGGAAAGTGGCCGTTATACCTCCACCGATATCGCAGAGGATTTCGGCTTCCCGGTAAACAGCTTCACCTGTAAGGCAACGGCCTACGTTACAGTAGATTGAATTGGGGATATAGCTGCCGGGTCCATACGGTACAAAGCCTACACCAGGCATATAAACCTCTGATTTACCGAGATCGGAGGCAGTATAACCAGCCGCATAACCAAGCTCACCGGTCATGATTATTTCAGCCAGCTTACCTTTTACGTGAGCGGCCTTGGCTATACCATTATATTCAGCTGCCAAGGCAACTGTTCCCAGTAAAAGATCGCCGAGCGCAGGCTTACAGCCGGAATAGCTGTGTCGATGAAACAAAGCAAAGAGCAATGCACCAATTCCGCCATGAATTGTCTCGCCACAGAGGAATACGCGTTCCCAGGGTATAAATACGTTATCAAAGATAGTATATGAGTCCGTAGCGCCCTGCATAAAACCTTTCTTGTAAACCTTGCGGTCTCTCAGGTTGTGTATTGTAACTACTTGCTTAATACCCTCCCAGTCGGCAGGTATCGCGAAGGCGACTGCCCAGTCCTTTTCCTCAGGCAGCAGCGCACGGGTGGGTACTACTACGATTTCATCAGCTACGGAAGCCTCGGAGTTGTGAACCTTGCAACCGCGCACGACAATGCCGTCACTTTTACGTTCAACAACCCTGAGATAAAGGTCCGGATCTACCTGCTGGCTGGGCCTTTTCATTCGGTCTCCCTTTACATCCGTCTGGGCACAACAGCCAATGAGATCCTCTTTCTGAAAACGCTCAAGCCATTTGAGGAAATTCTTGTAGTACTCGGTAGAACCTTTATTGGCCTTATCTGCTTCGTAAGAGATGTGGTTGCATGCATTTGCCCCATCAACGCCCATGCAGCGCTGGATGCAGCTGCCCGCTATCTGGCAAGTAAGTCGCGTCATATCCTGTTTCTTATGCAGGTCTTCCTTGTTCTGGTGAATATGGCAGAACCGGTTTATAGTATCACCTGTAATGTGGCTTTTAGCCAGTAGTAAGTCATTGTATTGGGGATCCTGAGCCAGATCATAGGTTAAGCCGATCGTATTAATGCAGGCCATCTGCAATTCATCTGTACGATCGATTAAATGCCCATCGTAATAAACATTGCGACGCTTTTTACTTAAACTATCGACATACTCTTTCTTGGTGCGGAGTTTTCCTTTAGTCTGCTGTGATTTAATAGTCATTTTTCCTCCCGATATATTTATAGAATATTCGTTGAAAACATAAATTCAATTAAACTATATTAGTCATCAGCCTCTTTAATAAATTTTCAATTAAGGTTCATCCATAAGCAATTCATTTGTCTTATTATCCTGAGAATAATAACGGGCAATGGTTTTTTCGATCGATTTTCGCGATAACTTGGTTATCTGCTGTAATAAAATAGCAATCTCTTCCTGCGCATACCGTTCATATGTGTAATAACGTTTTAGATACCAACCTCTATTTGCCCAGGTATGCGCAAAAGCTATGATATTATGGGCAACGATTTTAGTGTCCTGTATTTCAAATTCACCTTTTTCGACCCCGGATTGTAATAGATTTTCGAAATACTCAACTACCCGGCTTTCTGCTTGATAAATTATCTTGCGGTCATTTATGGACAAGGACAGCATTATGTGATTTAAAAAATTATGAAAATCCCTGTAATTGTCTATCGTTTCAATATAGATACGTACTGATTCGATAATTGCCACAATGGGAGTAACGTCTTTAAGATAGGCAGTAAACCTTTCCAGGACTTGCGAGGTCAGGTCAGATGTAAAGTTGATTATTAGGTATAGAATATCTTCCTTAGAGCCGATATAATGATACAATCCACCAGTACTCATGCCCAAGGCTGTAGCGAGTTCCCGGGTATTAACGCGGTTGTAACCCTTTTTGGCAATTAAACCTGTGGCAACTTTAACAATATGGTTTCTGCGCTGTATAACCAGCTCTTTGTCATTACTGAAAGTACGGATTTTTCTCATATTACAGACCGAACGTTCTGTCGCTACAAATTATTCTAACATAAAAAATAAATTTTTCCAATATACCTGTACACATGCACCACTACAGACCTTGACATCACAACGCTATATAATATCAAATTACGCAGAAGATCACTGATTCAAATGAGTAATACTGGTAAATAGAAAAATCTAATGTATTTTGATATCATGGATTGTGATTAGTAAAAAGCCGCAGGCGGCGGGGAACGAGTGTTTCATAGAAATGGGCGTTGAAGCTGATTCGCGATTATTGCGGGCAAAGTCGATTGCTGAGTCAGATAGTCTTGATTGCGCTGTAAATGAGGGAAGAATTGCACGCAGGCTGAATATAACCCTGTCGGAAGCAGTTGTACTGGGCTTGCTTAAGCAGAATGTACATTACTTCTATGCGGTTTTCGGCCACGGCAGCATCGATCTGGCGGAAGTACTGCGTTTTTATCAGCAAGCGGGCCTGGTTAAAGTCCTGAATGTCAGAAATGAAATAGAGGCTTCTCATGCCGCCGCTGCTTTACGCTGGGTAACGGGGCAGAAAGCAGCAGTTATTACATCGATAGGTCCCGGCGCATTGCAGGCTTTAGCCGCATCGTTGGTACCGGCATCCGATGGTATTGGAGTCTGGTACATATTTGGCGATGAGACAACGGAAGACGAGGGATTTAATATGCAGCAGATACCCCGTAATGAGCAGGGACTTTTCCTGCGTTTATGCGCGGTGATGGGGCAATCTTATGCTTTGCACACTCCGCTGGCTGTCTCGGCTGCTTTGCATCGCGGACAGGCGGTTGTGGACCATCCCTTCCGCCCAGGCCCTTTTTACCTGTTATTACCTATGAACATTCAACCAAAAGTAATTGAACAATTCAACCTCGATGAGCTGCCAGCTGAGAATAAGATTAGCCTGGGTGTAGCCGGAGGAGATTATAAAACCGCAGCGGACTGGCTTATTCAGTCTCCCAGGGTGGTCGTTCGAGTTGGTGGGGGCGCAGTAGCGGCAGGTGAGGCATTGATTGATTTGCTTAAGCTGTCTGATGGAGTGGCTGTTCTGTCCCCGCTGATAAGCGGTGTTATTCCTTACAGCCATCCGCGTAATATGACTGTCGGCGGTTCCAAGGGTTCGATGTGTGGTAACTACTCCATGGAGAAGGCGGATTTACTGGTTGTGATAGGGTCCCGCTCTGTCTGCCAGTCTGATTGTTCGCGCACTGGATATCCGAATGTTAAGAGAGTCATCAACATTAATCCCGATCCAGAAACTGCGCTGCATTACAACAAAACCCTGGCCTTGGTCGGCGATGCGAGATTAACTTTGCTCAGGCTGATCGAGGAATTGCGCAGCCGGCCATCACAAACCGGTCACGGAGAATCAGCTTGGTATAAGGCATGCAAGTCCAGGCGTAAAGCGTGGGAAGCATTTAAACTAAAAAGATACGCTAATCCGGTTATCTACGATAAGGTCTGGAAAAAGAAGATATTAACACAGCCTGCGGTTATTAAGACTGCGTCAGATTGGGCGAAAGGTCGCGGTATCGTTAAGTTTTTCGATGCCGGTGATGTCCAGGCTAATGGATTTCAGATTGTTGAAGATGATAAGCCCGGTTATACATACACGGATACGGGCGCCAGCTACATGGGATTTGCGGTCTCAGCGGTACTGTCAACCGCTGCAGCGGAGAAAAGCTTCTACGGGCTGGCCTTCACGGGGGACGGTTCGTTCACCATGAATTCTCAGGTACTGATTGATGGAGTAGAGCATGGCGCAACGGGATGCATCCTGCTTCTTGACAACCGCAGAATGTCTGCCATATCCGGACTGCAACAAGCTCAATACGGCAGCGATTTTGCTACTAGTGATTCGGTAAAAGTTGATTACATAAAGCTGGCCGGTTCGATAAAAGGTGTGCTGGCCCTGGATGGAGGTACATCACCGGAGCAATTGATCAAGGCGCTTGAGAGCGCATATGCTTACAAGGGTCTTTCCCTGGTTTACGTACCCGTTTATTATGGTGACGATGAACTGGGAGGCATGGGAGTATTCGGCCGCTGGAATGTCGGAAACTGGTGTAAGAGCACACAATCACTACGCCATGAATTGGGACTGTAGATATCTATTAGTTTAAGCATGTTGACTGAGCAGAGATTAAAAGAGCTTCAGGAAATCGCCAATCAATTGAGGCGCGATAGCCTCCGTATGATCTTTCAGCGGCAGGCGGGTCATCCCGGTGGTTCATTGTCTGCTGCTGATATTGTGGCCGCTTTATTCTTTGAAGTTATGAGAATAGACCCGAGGAAGCCTGAATGGGAGGAGCGTGACCGGTTTATACTGAGTAAAGGTCATGCGTCGGCCTTATTATATGCTGTACTGGCCAGGCGCGGTTACTTTAAAGCAGGTGACCTGGACCATTGGGGTGAATTGTCCTGTCATTTGCAGGGGCACCCTGACAGGTTAAAGACCCCGGGCGTGGAGATGACGACAGGCATACTCGGGCACGGCATAGCCATCGGCGCCGGGCTTGTGTTGTCGGCACGCCTGCATAATAAAGGCTTTCATGTTTATACCCTGCTGGGAGATGGTGAATGCCAGGGTGGAATAGTCTGGGAAGGCGCCAATGTCTGCGCCAAGTATAAATTAGCCAATCTGACGGCTGTCGTCGATTACAATGATGTGCAGCTCGATGGCGCCGTGCATGATATCATGCCGCTCGAACCTTTTGCCGATAAGTGGCGGTCGTTTCGCTGGGAAGTGATAGAGATAAATGGACATGATATAAAACAAATCGTTGAAGCACTTGAAAAGGCAAAAGCAGTTAAAGATAGGCCTGCCGTTATAATAGCCCGGACTGTTAAAGGAAAAGGTGTTTCCTTCATGGAGAATAAGGCGCAGTGGCACGGCATACCTCCGGATAAGGCACAATATGAAGCAGCTATGACAGAGCTTGTCAAAGGTGGTAAGGATAATGCCTGAGATTGCGATGCGTGAAGCCTACGGGCGGGCGCTGGCAGATTATGGCAAGGTTAACCGGGAGGTAGTAGTCCTGGATGCCGACACGTCGTCCTCAACTTTATCGAGTTATTTTGCGACACAGTTTCCCGAGCGCTTTTTTAATGTAGGTATTGCCGAACCCTGTATGGTGGATATGGGCGTTGGCTTTGCCCTCGGCGGGATGATCCCTTTTGTTAACGCTTTTGCTGCGCTGGTTGCCCTGCGGGCGCTTGAGCAGATTCGCACCTGCGTTTGCTACGGTAAGACCAATGTTAAAATAGCAGCGGGCTATGCCGGTGTATGCGACTTTAAAGACGGTCCGACTCATCATGCTATTACCGATATCGCCATCATGCGATCGCTGCCGGAAATGACGGTAGTCGTCCCTGCGGATGCAAATGAAGCCGCCTCATTTGTTAAATTAGTTGCAGAATATAACGGGCCGGTTTATTTACGCATGAGCCGGTCATCGACACTGCCTGTTTCAAATCCCGGGGAATCCCTGGAAATCGGTAAAGGCATAATCCGTAAACAGGGTGCCGATGTGGCAATTATATCCTGTGGCGCCATGCTGGGACGGAGCATGCAGGCCGCTGAGCTGTTGAAACGGGAAGGTGTTAACGCCTGCGTCCTGGAGATTCATACGATCAAGCCGCTGGATAATGTAAATGTGATTAATGTAGCTAAGAATACCGGTGCGGTTGTGACCGCAGAGGAACATTCTGTCCTGGGTGGTCTGGGCTCGGCAGTTGCAGAGCTGTTGGCGGATTCCCTGCCGGTTCCGGTTAAAAGAATAGGTATTAAAGATACTTTCACCTGCACCGGGCCTGACCCCGAGTCTATTATGGATGCGTATGGTCTGGCAGTTTCTGATATAGTTGAAGCAGCTAAAGCGGCTATTCGTAAGAAGAACAGATAGAATGCAGATAAAATGAAGATCGCAGTAATAAGTGAGACCAGCGCCGGCGACCGAAACCAGGATATCCTGGCCGCACTGCAAGGATATGGCCACGAAGTAATTAATGCGGGAATGAATAAGAGCGGTGCGAAGCCGGAATTGTCCTATATACACACCGGCCTTATGTCCGCAATCCTGCTGAATGCCGGGGTTGTTGATTTCGTAGTAGGCGGATGTGGCACGGGCCAGGGTTTCATGAATTCCGTAATGCAGTACCCGGGTATTTCATGTGGCCTGATCATCAGTCCGCTTGACGCCTGGTTGTTTACACAGATCAATGGAGGTAATTGCGTATCACTGGCTCTGAATCAGGGTTATGGCTGGGCAGGCGAGATTAACCTGCGCTTTATTTTTGAGAAGATATTTAGTGTTGAGCGGGGTGCAGGCTACCCGGAGCACCGGCGCGAGGCACAGAGGATGTCCCGCTTACTGCTCAACAAGATCAATCAGGTGACACACCGTGAGATGTCAGAGATAATCGATCAAATTCCCGAAGAGGTTATTCTTCCGGTGATCACGTATCCCGGTTTCATAGATTTACTTGAATCCAGCAGTATCATGGATAAAAATATCCTGAATGCGCTGCAAAGGAGAAAGGCTACGGATTAACAAGCAGGTTTAAAAGAACCTGGCCTTGCTTATGTCGGAAAAGGGCAGCCGGTATTTCCTTAACGAATTGTATTATAAATAGTATTTTAATCGGGGAGGCAGTTATATGAAGCCGGTGAAAGTAGCTATTGTAGGTTGTGGTCGCATTTCAAATTTACATGAAATAGGCTACCGGGGGCGGGATAATGCCAGGATAGTTGCTGTCTGCGATGTGGATGAAGAACAGGCGCAGGCCGCAGCCCGTAACTGGCATGTGGATAAAGTCTATACCGACTACCACCAGCTATTGAATAATGATGATATCGAACTGGTGGAACTGCTTGTTCCTCATCATTTGCATGCCGATATGACGGTAGAAGCCTGCCGGGCCGGTAAGCACGTCAGCGTCCAGAAACCCATGGCTACCTGCGTATCTGAAGCTGACCGGATGATTGATGCTGCAGCACAAAATAACGTTCAATTGCGTATCTTTGAGACTTTTGTATTTTATCCCCCGGCAGTGAAGGCGAAACAGATGATAGAGTCGGGGGAAATCGGCGAACCCCAGATGATACGCATGCATGTCAGCACCGGTAAGCTGGAATGCGGCTGGGATGTGCCGCTGAATGCCTGGATCTGGCGCTTTGATCCCAAAATGTGTGGAGGTGGTACTCTCATCTTCGACCACGGCTATCATCTTTTTTCTTTGGCTTACAATTTAATGGGCCCGGTTGAGAAAGTTTACGCATGGATTGATGAGTATCCTGATGCTGCCGGTGTAAATCTCGATGCACCTGCTACGATCATGTTTCAGTTTAAAGGGAAACGCAAATACGGAATATTTGATGTCGAGCATACACCTAATATGCATATAAATACCGATTATTACGTTGATGATGATCGAATTGAAGTGATAGGTGACAGGGGCATAATTTTTATCAACCGATATACCGCTCGTACGGTCGATCTCCCTGAATTGATGCTGTTCAGAGACGGGAAAACCACACCTGTTCCTGTAGAGAGAGTAGACTGGTCACATGGTTTCATAGATTGCACAAGACATTTAATCAATGTGTTGCATGAGGGCGGACAGCCGGTATTGGACGGTGCAACCGGAAAAGCAGTTCTGCAATTTACACTTGCTGCACTGGAATCCTCAAGGACAGGAAAAGAAATCCGGCCCGACGATATAAAATAGAAGCTAGCCGGCCTCGGGCATTTGAATTGCACTCGTTTATAAGAATTGAGGGTGTCGTTAAACGTGAGCCGTGTAAAAACATCATATTCGGGCGCCAATCTATGCAGAGAGAAACGTAATGAGTTGGGAGTTGATTCAGGCTGATAACAGCGTTACGCTGGTACAAAATAATACAGCTATAGGAGAGCTTTTCTATTTACTGAGAAAGGGTAAAGTTACTTTTACACCTGAAAAAGTCCATCGTCAGTCAGACAAAATTATCCACGTTGTCTTTAAAGATGCCGAACTGAAGGACGAATTTGTATTTGGTAAAGGTCTCGTAAAGATAAAAAGGCAGTGGAAGATTTGCGGGCCCGGCAGCTGGCAGTTGATGTTTGATTATTGCCCTGCATCAAATCTGAGCAAATGGCTTGTTCCATCTGTAATGTACGATAAGAACGAAATGGGCACAGGCCATTTCCCCATGGGAGGCCCGGATATTGGCTGGTCTTTCAG
>CAZABI010000019.1:0-9471 GCA_964483235.1 uncultured Dehalococcoidales bacterium
CCTTGGCAGCGGCGGCAAGAGTATCGGGGTGGTGTCCGTTTTCTGTGTGCGTCGGTACACCCGCCTTGGGTATAGAGATCCGTCGATATGGTGATGGAAATCCGGGATCGACCAATGTTATCAAGGCAGGCAGCCGGTTCTGGGGTGCAGTCGCCATGATAGCAGATATTGCCAAAGGGACCCCTTTCATATTGGTGGCGCGTATATTCTTTGGATTCCCACAGGTAATTTTATATGCCATCGCCTTGTGTGCAGTGCTTGGTCACGCGTATTCCCCCTTTCTCGGCTTTCGCGGCGGGAAAGCGCTGGCAGTATTTGGCGGCACTCTTCTGGCTATCCCGCTTTGGGACATGCTAATATGCTTCGCAATCCTTCTGTTTATCGGATTTCTTTTTATCAAGAATGATTCAGGGACGGTGATTTTTAGTGCTGTAGGTTCGACTGTATACCTCATGCTTACCAGGGCGGATCTCTTTGAGTTACTATACATAATATGCATATTGCTCCTTTTCGTGATTAAACACTACAGGAGCTTGAAATCGAGGCAATCAGATCCAGCCAGGCTGCGGATCTGGTTGCGGTCAAAGAAAAGGACTACGTGATAGTAAAGATTAATGATGAGGTAAGGCTCACTTGTCATATCAATTATTAATCCTCTGCGGGCTGATAATATTTTTCATCAATCTCCTGCTCAATCTATTGTTGATGAAAAAACCCTCAAAAAAGGCAGCAATTCCCGAATCCCCTCCACTGGTGTCTGTGCTTATCCCGGCTAGGAATGAAGAGGACAATATAGAAACTTGCATCAGATCGATTTTGAAACAGGATTATCCAAATTTTGAAGTGCTTGTGCTTGACGATAACTCCACGGATAAGACCGGAGACACCGTGGCCAGGATTAAACATGAAGATAACAGGATACAGTTGCTACACGGGGAACCTCTGCCGGAGAGCTGGGCAGGCAAGTGTTATGCCTGTCACCAGCTGTCACAAGCTGCCAGGGGAGAATGGTTGCTCTTCATAGATGCGGACACCACGCACGAATCGCATATGATCAGGGCGACCCTGGATATTGCGACAAAAGAAAAGATATCGATGCTTTCCGGGTTTCCCCGCCAGGCTGTCGATGGCCTGACACAGAAAATAGTTATTCCTATATTATTTTATTTTGCAATTATGAGTTGGTTTCCACTTTGGTGGCTACACCGGGCTAAGAAGCCGAGGCCTACACTGGCTATCGGACAATTCTTGCTTTTTAATCGTGAAGACTATTTTCAAATCGGCGGTCATGTAGCAGTGAAATCGCGTATCATGGAAGACGTGTGGTTCGGCATTGAGATGTCCAGAAACGGACTTCGCACTCTTTCCGTTGACCTATCCAAGACGGTGACTACCAATATGTACAGGAACATAGGATCGATGACCGAAGGCTGTATGAAGTGGTTCTACTCGGTTGCTGCTTTATCTCCTTTAGCCCTGGTAGGTTTTGTACTTGCAGCGTACATTTTTTTCCTGGCTCCTTTTTACTGGGTATTATTTGGACAGTTCAGCCCAATATTTTCAGATGATCAATTAAATATATTAAGTATGATCATAATTGCACAAATTCTACTTGTACTCCTGATGAGAATTATTTGCGATCTATATTTTAAAGGTTCTCCAATTTCGTTTCTTTTGCATCCGCTCGGCACAGTATTTTTAGTACTGGCAGCTATCTTTGGAGCGTCGAGGCATGCGATGGGCGCTGGTGTTGCCTGGAAAGACAGGGTTTATCACAGTCTGACGCACATCAAGTAATTCGTTTACTGATAATACCTGTTACAATGTAAAACCTCCTGAGGGAGCACGCACTTAAATTAAATATGAAGGAGTGAGAATGGACTTCAAGTTCGGCGAAAAAGAGGAAAGGCTTCGCGAAGAAATCCGTCAATTCGCGAAAAAGGAAGTGGCCGGCAGGCATGTGATAGCCGGCATGGAAGAAGAAAGCAAGGATGAGGACTGGGAATTCTCCATAGCCATGTCAAAGAAATTATCGCAAAAGGGCTGGTTGACCATGGCATGGCCAAAGGAATACGGCGGCCAGGGAGCATCTTTCTTTGAGCAATACGTCTACACCGACGAGGCCAGCTACTGGGGCATACCCGGTACTACAATGGGTGTGAGTGGTATCGGTTGGGTTGGTCAGTCCCTGATGATTTTTGGCACGGAGGAACAGAGAAAAAAATATATCCCATTGATCGCGTCAGGTGATCCGGACGGCGTATGGTGCACCGCATATAGCGAACCGAATGCAGGTTCTGACTTTGCCAATATCCAAACCAGGGCAATAAAGACGGGAGACGAATACATAGTCAACGGTCAAAAGATATGGACAAGTTGTGCTCACAGGGCAAGATGGTGCTGGATGGCCGTGAAGACCGATCCCAACGCACAAAAGAAACAACACGGAATTAGCCTGCTGTTGATCGATATGAAAAGCCCGGGCATAACGCTCAAACCGATCGTAAACTATACCGGAGTTCATATTTTCAACGAATTTTTCCTGGATAACGTCAGGGTGCCGGTATCCAACCTGGTAGGTGTGGAGAACAGAGGCTGGTATCAACTTATGCAGTCCCTGGCTTTTGAAAGGCACAGCATGGCCCCTCAGTTCTTCGGATCGGCCAGGCGCATACTGGAGTACATTGTAAAATATACCCGTGAAACCAAGAAGGGTGGCAAACCTTTATCTGATGATCCTGTCGTCAGGCATAAGCTGGCAGAACGGGCCATTGACCTGGAAACATTGAAGTTGTTTGGTTATGAAATAACCTATAAGATGGCTAAAGGCCAGATACCCATCCACGAAGCTGCCAGGAATAAATTCTATTGTGATTATCTTATGCAGCGGCTATCTACCACGGGATCTGAGATAATCGGCGCTTATTCTCAAGTTGATGCGTGGTCCAAATGGGCGAAGATATTAGGCTCTGTAACCAGGCTATACTTGATGTTCCCTGGTCTATCGATTGCCGCGGGTACTGATGAGGTACAGAAGAACATAATCGGCCAGTTCAAACTCGGGTTGCCGAGGCCTTACTAATTTCAGGAGAGGATTTAGATGGATTTTGAATTTAACGAACAGCAGAACATGCTTAAGACCATGGCTAGGGATTTCCTGACCAAGGAGTGCACTAAGACCAGGGTACGTGAACTTGAGAAAGATGAAAAGGGATATGCCCCCGATATATGGGCGAAGATGGTTGAACTGGGATGGCAGGGATTGGTGTTCCCTGAGCAATACTGTGGGACCGGAGCGGAATTTCTGGACCTTGTCGTGCTTATGGAAGAGATGGGACGGAATATTTTGCCGGGGCCGTTTTTTGCCACAGTTGGTATGTGCGCAATACCGATGATGAAATTTGGCACCGAGACACAGAAAGCAAAATACCTGGTACCCATTGCGGAGGGCAAAGCCATCTGGACTATGGCAGCAACGGAAGTCTCAGGAAGATATGAAGCAGATGAGATCAATTGTTCAGCGGTCTATGATGGAAAATACTATTTAATTAACGGGGATAAATGGTTTGTACCGTTCGCGCATGTGGCGGATTATATGCTTGTTGTCTGCAGGACAAGCGAGGAAACGGATCCAAGAAAAGGACTGTCTGTATTCGTCGTGAATACAAAAAGCCGCGGATTGAAAATCGAAGTGATACCTACCATAGCCGGCGATGGTCAATGCAGGGTCAGGTTTAAGAACGTCAAAGCGACGCGGCGGGAAATATTGGGGAAAGCCGGTGATGGGTGGAAGGTAATAGAGTACATGATGCAGCGCGCTGCTGTCTTAAAGTGTGCGGAAGTATCCGGAGCTTGCCAGGCGGTTATGGAAATGTCCAATGCCTATGCTAAGGAAAGGATTCAATTCGACAAGCCGATTGGTTCTTATATGGCTATACAACATAAACTCGTAGACATGCTGACTGACGTAGAGGGCCTGCAGTACCTGGTTTACTATACCGGGTGGCTGCTCTCAACCGGCGCTAAGGCTGATCTGCAAGTGTCTTTAAGCAAGGCCAAGGCGAATGATGTGTACCAAAGGGTTTGTATCGATGGAATAAAAGTTCACGGCGCAATCGGATTTACCATGGACCATGATATTGGCTGCTACTTCCGCCGGGTGAAAGCGGCTGAGTATATCCTGGGAGACACCGACCTGCACCTGGAAAGGGTAGCCGCCGGAATAGGTCTTTAATTGTTCAGTCAATTAAAGATGAATAAGAAATATAGGTTACGCTGGGCTATTGATGCAATTAAACATTCATATATGCTGTTGTAGTCAACTCAATTATGGTGTAAAATCAAGGCTTGATTAGCGGGCTTCAAGTTAAATTACATAAAAACAAATCAAGGAGGAGAAATGGTAGGTATCAAATCTTATGGCGCACATATCCCCAAATTCAGGTTGGATCGTAACATCATGCAAATGGCGCTCTTATTCCTGGGCTTCGCGCCCTTGAGGGGCGAAAAAGCGGTGGCGAACTGGGATGAGGATAGCGTCACCATGGCCGTAGCTGCGGCTGTGGACTGTATCAAAGGTGAGAGTGCTGACAAAATCGACGGGCTTTATTTTGCAACCACGTCACAAACCTACGCTCTGCGACAGAATGCCGGTATCATTGCAGCGGCTCTTGACCTCAACACTAATGTGAGGACGGCGGATTTTACCGATTCCACCAAGTCCGGGACTGCAGCGATGCTGGCCGCCGCCGATGCTATAGCAGGAGGTTCGTTGAATAGCTGCCTGGTTACTGCAGCCGATTGCCGGGTCAGCAAGATCGGTAGCAACGGTGATTATTCTTACGGTGACGGTGGCGCGGCTTTCCTGCTTGGTAAGGACGATGTCATTGCTAAGTTCGAGGGATATTACTCCACTACTCATGATTTCGTTGACCGCCGCAGGTTGGAGGGAGAACGCCTGGAGCATATGTGGGAGGAAAGGTTTATTCGCGATGCAGGCTACATGAAATTTATCCCCGAGGCTGTCGCGGGATTGGTCAAGAAATATAATCTGAATGTCAAAGATTTTTCCAAGGTCATTTATGCCTGCGCCTTCAGTGGCGCTCATGCTGCTCTGGGTAGGACCCTTGGTTTGGCGCCGGAACAGGTACAGGAACCAATGCTAACCACTATCGGAGACACGGGCGTAGCACAGTCTCTGATGATGCTGGTAGCCGCGCTTGAAGACGCTAAACCTGGCGATAAAATCATGGTGGTCAGCTTTGGTCAGGGTTGCGATTCCTTCTACCTGACTGTCACCGATGGTATAACCAGGATCAAGGACAAAAGGGGTGTCAAAACGAATCTGGCAAATAAAGTTGCACTGGGTAGCTACGAAAAATATCTTGCCTTCAGAAAACTTATGCCGACTGAAATCGGTATCAGGGGTGAAGAAACGGTCTTTACATCCTATTCCGTGGTCGCAAGGGATAGCCGGGAGCTGTATGGAATGGTCGGTACAAAATGCAAGAAATGCGGTACCCCCGCCTATGGCCCGCAGAGGATTTGCCCCAACCCGGATTGCGGAGCCATAGACCAGACCGAACCGTATAGGTTTGCAGACAAGAAAGCCAATATATTTACATACACCAGCGACTTCCTTGCTGCAACTATTGACCCGCCTGCGTCATATGGGTTCATAGACTTTGAGGGAGGCGGACGCACCGGTGTGGATTTCACTGACTGTGATCCCAACGCGCTTAAAGTCGGTATGCCGGTGGATCTCAGCTTTAGGATCAAATACACCGATGAGAAGCGCGCTGCGGTAAACTACGGCTGGAAGGCCATACCTATCATCGCCTAATAAAATAAGGATAATGCAAGGAGGAAATCCAAATGGCAGAAGGAATAAAAGATAAAGTAGCTATAATTGGCATGGGATGCACCAGGTTTGGCGAGCGGTTTGATGCCGGACCTCAGGACCTCATAGTTGAAGCATTTAAGGAATGCATAGAAGATGCAGGCATGGAAAAGAACCAGATTCAGGCTGCCTGGTGGGGTGTCCACATGCCTGATATCAGCGTCGGACGTGGTGCAACGAGTTTAAGCATTCCACTAAAACTTCAGTTTATACCGGTTACAAGGGTTGAAAACTTTTGCGCTACCGGTACTGAGGCTTTAAGAGGTGCGGTATATGCCGTTGCTTCTGGAGCTTACGATATTTGCCTTGCTTTGGGCATGGAAAAACTCAAGGATACGGGCTATGGTGGCCTACCGCTGGCCGGTGGTCTCGGCTATAAAGCACCGCTAAGCATGTTCAACATGACTGCACCTGGTGGATTTGCCATGATGGCAACCAAGTATTTTTCTAAGTACAACTTAAGTCCGCAGGATGGCAAGATGATGCTGGCCAAGGTCTCAGCTAAGAGCCACAAGAACGGCGCTTTAAATCCAAAAGCGCATCTCCGCAAAGAGGTCACCGTTGAGCAGATTATTAATGCGCCCATAATTGCCTGGCCGTTGGGATTGTTTGACTGTTGCGGCGTTAGCGACGGCGCAGCGGCAGCCATTGTCTGCAGGGCAGACATGGCCAAGAAATTCCGTCAGGATCCTGTGTTGGTCAAATCTCTTCAAATTTCTGTTTCTTCCGGGGAAGAAATGCTTTATACCAAGTGGGATGGAGCCCATGTGGAAACCGCTTACCGTGCTGGAATCGCGGCCTATAAAGAGGCAGGGATTAAGAACCCACGTGAAGAAATCAGCATGGCCGAGGTTCATGACTGCTTCTCGATCACCGAGGCAGTCACCATGGAGGATCTGCAGTTTAGCCCCAGGGGAAAGGTCAAAGAGGATATAGAGGCCGGAAGATTCAATTCGGATGGCGCTCAACCAATCCAGATTGACGGCGGATTGAAATGCTTCGGACACCCGATCGGTGCCAGCGGTCTGCGCATGGTATATGAGATGTACAAACAACTTCAAGGCAAAGCTGATAAAAGGCAGTTGAAGGATCCTAAGCTTGGTCTAACGCATAACATGGGCGGATTTCCTTCAATGAATGTTGTAAGCGTTTGTATCATGGGTAAATAACAGGTATTGAGGGAGGTATAGTAATGGCAGCATTTGTTGTTCCTGATGCCCTGAAAGCGATGATCGGCCAAAGCGAGGCGCCAGTCGTCTATAAAATTGAGGAGGGGGCCATACAGAGGTTTGCACGCTCAGTCGGTGATGGCAATCCGCTGTTTAACGACATTGAGTACGGGACTAATAGCGAATTTGGCAGGCTAATGGCCCCCCCTGCGTTTGTTGGATGGCCGGTGGGAGCATCCGGTTTTGACGTCTTTAGGTTCATTGAAAAGCTAATTAAGAATGGAGCGCCTATGGGTCTTCTCGATGGTGGGGTTGAGTATGATTTTCTGTCTCCTGTTGGAGCAGGTGATTACCTTGTCGCCGCGGTCAAGATTGCCAACATTGAAGGACGGGAGACCAAGATGGGTCCTACAATGGTTACCACAGTTGAAACCACGTACACTAACCAGCGTGGGGCTGTAGTTCTGATAGCGCGCAACACTTTCTTGAGCTTCTAAAATTCTGATAATTGTTTGCAGGAGGAATAATGGCTAAACAGCTTTATTATGAAGACGTTGAAGTAGGGAGCGAAGTAACGCCCCTGAAGAAAATTGCCACTACCAGGATGCTTGTGCAATGGGCCGGATCGTCCGGTGATTTCAATCCACTTCATTACGAAGAGGAATTTGCTAAAACATTGGGCGTGGGTTCGCCTATTGTACACGGCGCCTTAAAGAGAGCCTGGCTGGTTAACCTGATGACTGATTGGATCGGAGATAAGGGCAGGCTAAAGAAGCTGTCCTGCCGTTATCGCGGTATGGACTATCCGCGTAAGATGAAAACCTTTGATGATCCGCAAGATGGCGAGACCTGGTGGTGTAAGGGCAAGGTGGCCAAGAAGTACACCGAAGGTGACGAGCACCTGGTAGAGTGCGAGATCTGGGTGGAAAATGGCAAGGGTGTTCAGACCACACCGGGCAATGCGACAGCAGTCCTGCCGAGCAAGGGCAAGTAACTAATTCGTAAGTAAGCATGTAGTACCGATCATCGCCGGCTTGACTGTAGATACAGGGTCAGGCCGGCGATGATTTATTAAGCGAGGGGAATTTGCTATGGCGGAGTTCGTATTAACTGATGCCCTAAAGAGATTGATCGGACATACCGAAGAACCACTGATCTATAAAGTTGAGGAAGGAGCGATTCAGCGATATGCCAGGTCAGTTGGTGATCCCAACCCGCTGTACAACGACATTGAATATGCAGCACAAAGCCAATATGGCAGACTCATGGCGCCGCCGGGATTCCCCGGATGGCCGGTTACCGCCGGATTTGATATGTTTCAGATAGTTGAGAAATTAATTGCCGCTGGAGCTCCGCGCGGGAATCTTGATGGTGGTATGGAATATGAATTTAATTCACCTATCGGCGCGGGGGATATACTCGTTGCGGAAATAAAGTTCGCCAAAATCGAGGGTCGTGAAACTAAACTGGGCCCGACCATGATCACTACCATTGAGATCACTTACACTAACCAGCGAGGGGCTGTGGTAATGGTTGCCAGGAATACGTTCCTGAGTTTTACGTGACGCTGATGCAGCATAAGTAAAAATACGTAGAGATTTTACCAGGGCGATGTTCTATAATTGTAGGCACAGGAATAACTTATGATAAATATCGTTTTAGCTTTTATCGTTTCCATCGTTGTCACTTATTTGTTAGGTTGCATACCCTCGGCATACCTGATCGGTCGCAAATTTAAAGGGATCGATATAAGGACAACCGGCAGCCAGAACATGGGCGCCATGAATACATTTTATATGATTGGCTTCTGGCCGGGTATGCTGGTACTGGCCATGGATATCGGGAAGGGTATGCTGGCGATCTTTTTAGCATATTTGACAGGCATGCTCTTTAATATCCCGGGCAATACCTATGTTCCCATGGAGATGGTGGCAGGGATAACGGTAATTGCCGGGCATAATTTCCCGGTCTTCTTGAAATTCAAAGGCGGTAAAGGTGGGGCCACGGCTATAGGCGTGCTGGCCTTTATCATTCCATGGGCCATCCCGGTATACATCGCCTCGTTCCTGCTCCTGCTCCTGATTACACGCTGGGCTACTTTTAGCTATGGGATAACGTCCGTTGTGATCTATCCCCTGGTAGCCTGGTATTCCAATAGTAATCTGCAATTGAACCTGTTTAACTATGTGATTACGTTTACTGAAAGCGAATACAGGTTAGCGCTCGCTATTTATGCGGCCGTTATTGCAATCGTTCCCATATTGATGTATATACCACGTATAAAGCAGATTTATCACAAAGCCGGTGGTAATTTTATAAGAGGTATATTCCGTAAGAATCTTAAAGATAGGCTCTAAGCAATTAGCCTTGCTGAAAAGGGTGCCCTTCCCGGTTGAAATCAGG
>CAZABI010000020.1:0-9341 GCA_964483235.1 uncultured Dehalococcoidales bacterium
ATGTGCAGGCAATGCTTCGGGAAAAACACTGCCGCGTATACGAGAGTTGATGTAGCTGTAAATATAATGAAATGCGGGCTCTCGCAGAGCTTTCCCCTGGCGCAGCCACCTGCTGTAAAGCGTGGTACCTGAACCGGCGATTAACTCACTTTGCTTGCCCAGGGTAAAGTAGACGCCATCCGCGCGCCAATCAATCACTCTGCCGAGTGCAACTTCTGATCTACCACTGACGAAATCCCAGCGTGCCAGCATGGCTTTCTGAGCCCGTATTTCTTTACGCCACTTTTCAAGCGGTTCATAAACAACGGTCCCCTCGGCGCTATCACCACGCGACTTGATAAAAACGCATTGCGAATAGTCCAGGAAACCGTAGGAAGAGGCGAAGTCTATTATGCCGTGATCACCGGATAAATTACTGAATATTCTGTGCAGTACCGGTGACTGGCGGAAGGGCGCGTAAAAGCGCTTGCTGCTGACACGGCAGGTAACCATGGTTGGCTGCCCGGGTGGAACGTAGCCACCAGGAGGCTGCTCACGTTTTGTTAGCCTGCGAGAGATGCTGTATTTGCCGGTGTACACCTCCCAGAAGAAGGCGTACTGGTCGCTGACGATGTCTTTGATTGCTTAGTAGAGTTCATATTTATATGTCACACTAAAATAATAATTATCGTGACAATTAATAATAACAGGATACGGCAAATGTTGCACCCGGCGACTGATTGACCTTTTGCACATATTAGGGCATTATGGAACAAAGGAGGTATCGGACATGAAATATGTATGGCTTTTTGGCGCGGTGGCCGCAATATACGGGGCGATAGCCGGATCTTTCTTCGAGAATACCCCGCTGACTGCGGTAGCGTTTGGACTGCTGGCAATAGTCTTTGCCCTCGCGGCCTGGAGGGATATAGCGACAAAAGCCTGAAACCGGTACTCCCCACGAATCGCCTGATGGTCCCTGGATGACCTATTTATATACTTTTATTTTCTTTTTACTTGGCTTGGTTGCCGGGAAACTGCTAAACCTGCTTGCGGACGCTTCGACGTCAGAGGACGGAAGCTTGGGCGTCACGACTGTCTGCCATAAATGCAGTGCAAAGCGGACGTTTACATTTATCATACCACTGGCCGGATTTTTCAGAAGAACAACCAGTTGTTCAAATTGCCATGAGCCTTTTCCCCTGCGTGTCCCGCTGACAGAGCTCTTCACAGGTATAATCTTCGCCTTCCTGTTCTGGCGGTATAGCTGGTCAACTGAGCTCCCCATATTGATTATATTCTGTTCGATATTTATTACCTTATTTATTACTGATATCGAACATACGCTGCTGCCCAACGTCATTACCTATCCGGGCATGGGCATTGCCGTAGCGGTTGCCCTGATCATCACCCTGCTGAACGTCCAACCGCAATGGGCATTCAGGTTCCCGGAAACCGGCTTTCTGTCCATCCTTAATAATTACCTGGTGAACTCGCTTGCCGGCGGATTAACCGGCTTTTTATTCTTCCTGGTAATTGCCCTGATATTCCGGGGCGGGATGGGTTTCGGCGACGTTAAACTGGCCGCATTGATGGGACTGGCCATCGGCCTGCCCACACTGCTTGTTGCGATTTTCCTCGGTATTGTAGGAGGTGGACTGGTGGCGGCAGTACTGTTGATCGCCCGGCTGAAAAAACGCAAAGAGGCTATACCCTTCGGTCCCTTTCTCTGCCTTGCCAGCATAGCTGCGCTGCTCTGGGGCAAAACCATGCTGGTATGGTATCTGAACCTGGCGTAACCCAGCAAATACGCCTGTCTATTAAGCCAAACGCAAACGCACATAATCGTCCTTTTAGCTCACCTTAATGATCCCTGAAGGCTCATTAAAATTAGACCTTAGAGCCTTGTTTGAACTCTCCTCTGCTGACAAAATTATTGCAGCCTGCAGACCTGTGCGCTTAAAACCTGCAGGATAATTTTGGCAAAGGAATATGCCGCAGCCTAACAATAATTCACTTGGCATACGAATTGTGAAAGTTAGGGGTACCCCATGATGAACATCTACAGAAATCAGATCGGGTGGCCCTTCCGGTTAACTGGCACAAATATGGAGTTGGCGTAATTCTGTCACCAGGGGCGATACTATGATTGTAAGTTCTGATATCAGTCCTGAGGAATTAAAAGTTTTCTTAGAGGAAGCCGATGAGAATATACAGGTCCTGAATGAGGACCTGATTAAACTGGAGAAAGACGGGCAAAACCCGGAAATCCTGCAACGCATTTTCCGTGCGGCCCATACTTTAAAGGGATCGTCAAGCACGCTCGGCCATAAGCGCATGACAGATGTCACACATGCCATGGAATCTCTGTTGGATAAGTTGCGTAATAAGAAGCTCGATGTGTCTTCCACGGTCATTGATTCGCTGCTATTCGGACTCGACGCGCTCAAGGTGCTGAAGGACGAAGTTGCTGCCAATAAGGAGAGCGGTATAGATATCAGCACTGTGGTAACGCAACTTACTCAGGTTATCGAGCAGTCCAATTCCCCGAAAAAGAACGGGAAAAATGGGGGCAGGCAGCTCCCGGCCACAAGAGATTCGCGAGGCGAGGAATTAAAACTCAATGCCAAAGAAGCTAAGAAGGTCAGGGAAGCACTGGGGAATGGTCTTAACGTATTCAAAATAGCTGTCAGAATCGCTGAACAAAGCGAATGGAAGGCCGCCCGGTGCCTGCAGGTGCTAACAGATATGGGAGCGGTAGGTGATGTCATTACATCTGAGCCAAGTTCCAGGGATATTGAGCAGGAAAAAGCAGGGTCAAAACTATTAATCCTATTATGTACCAGCCAGGCCGAGGATAAATTGGTGCAATTAATCAAGTCGATGGCCGACATCGTCGATGTCCAGGTCTCCGGCTTTAATGTTGTAACAGCGGGTTTGCCGGGTGGCAGCAGTATGATCGGCAGGCGGATCGAAGGTGAAAACTCCGCCGGTGGTATGACCAGATCGGAAATAAAAAACGCAATTTCATCGGCAAAATCAGGATCGCTGCAGAGTATCAGGGTAGATGTAAAAAAACTCGATACCCTGATGAACATGGTGGAGGAACTGGTCATCGACAGGGCACGCATCAGCCAGGTGGGAAAGATGCTGGAGAACCGTTATCCTGAAGATAACCTGGTCAATGACCTTGCAGATACTTCCAACCATATCATTAAAGTGATCAATGAGCTACACCGGGACATTATGAAGGTCAGGATGATGCCTGTTAGCCTGATTTTTAATAAATTACCCAGACTGGTACGCGATCTTGCGCAGAAACAGCAGAAAAACGTCGAGTTCATTATCAGGGGTTTAGACACTGAATTGGATCGTACTATACTCGAGCAGATACACGATCCATTGATCCACCTGCTGAGAAATGCGGTGGACCACGGTATTGAAACACCGGAAGAGCGAATTGCCGCAGGTAAGCAGGCCAAAGCCACTTTGAAATTATCAGCCTTCCAGGAGGAAGGCCATATTATTATCACTCTTGAAGATAATGGCAGGGGCATTAACCCGGACCGGGTCCGCGAGGCCGCAGTCAGAAAGGGTTTTCTTGTACCAGAACTGGCTGAAAAACTCCACGACTCGGAAGCGATAGATCTAATTTTCTTGGCCGGAATGTCAACAGCCAGTACGATAACCGACGTATCAGGAAGGGGTGTAGGTCTGGATATCGTGCGTACCAACATTGAACGGTTAAACGGCACTATTAGCCTCAATACCGAACTGAATAAAGGCACAACCTTTGTGGTTAAACTACCGCTTACCGTGGCAGTATTCCAGGGTTTGATGGTTTCAGTGAGTGATGCAACCTATATTTTGCCACTGGTGTCTGTAGTAGAAACAATCAGGATAAGCAGTAGGGATATAAAAATAGTACTTGGCCAGGAGGTGATGCGCCTGAGGGACAGTATCATCCCGCTGGTAAGGCTTGGATCTGTGCTGGGATTTAATGATCACCACGCTGAATTATCAGCGGAGCAGTACGTCATTATCGTCAAAGCCGGCGATAGACTATCTGGTATTGTTGTTGATCGCTTGATGGATCAGCAGGAATTTGTCAAAAAATCGCTGGGGAAACACCTGGGAGATATCAAAGGTATAGCTGGCGCAACAATCCTGGGCGATGGTAACGTGGCGCTTATTCTTGACGTGCCCACACTTATTCGTATGGTAACCCAAAAAGGACAGCCAGCGCTGACTGCCAAAAACAGGAATAAACTAAATATTAATGCATCTTACATGGGGGAGTAATTATTGATAAAGACACGGATATAGGCCCGCTGGGCATGGTGGTTTGGAGCAACCTTGTTAAAAAGGGTATGACCAATGCCATCAGCGGCCGGTCACAGGGCTGGCAAGGACTTTGGCATCAACTCTATCACGATACGTCAGGTACAGGCGTTCCAGATGCCTTTTTTGCTGGGAGAACTGGCCTGTTTAGATTTATAACCTTTTGGGTCAAGAAAAATGAACTACTGTTTCTTGGTGGGACAACAGCTAAAAAGTTAATAATTAATAGGAAATAAGGGAAATACCGATCAGGAGGCTTAATTTGGCAAAGATACTTGTTGTCGATGATGCAGCTTTCACGAGGATGCGATGTACCAAGCTTCTCGCCGATAATGGTTATGAAGTAACTGAGGCCGCTGACGGGGAGGAAGCTGTCGAGAGATATAAGGAATGTAAGCCGGACGGTGTTCTGCTGGATATCACGATGCCGAATATGGACGGCATCTCGACACTTAAGAAAATCCTCAAGATGGACCCGGGCGCCAGGATTGCCATGGTGACAGCCATGGGTCAGCAATCAATGGTAATGGAAGCTCTGAAGACCGGTGCCAGGGATTTCGTAGTCAAACCCTTCGATGCCGACCGTGTCCTGGGTGCAGTAAAAAAGATGATAGGTTAACAGTTTTACTGCTGCAGTTGCGTAGGATAAGTGGCAATTATGACAGACCAGGAATATTTGTTTTTAAGAAAACGCTTATTGAATATGACAGGCATTGACCTGGACAGCTATAAAAGCCAGCAGATGCGCCGGCGTTTAAGCGCGTTCATTGAAAGTTCGGCTGCCAAAGATGTCGTGGCCTATTGCCATGTGATTCAACGCGATGAATTGAGCTTGAAAAAATTATGTGATTTCCTGACGATAAATGTTACGGAGTTCTTCCGCGATGAGTGGGCTTTTAAAGATCTGCAGAACCTCGTCCTGCCGGAAGTGGTTAAGTATACAAGTAATTTGAATATATGGAGCGCGGGTTGTTCCAACGGGGCGGAAGCGTTTTCACTTGCTATGCTGTTGAAAGAAATGCCGGGCAGGGTCAACTACCGTATATTAGGTACCGACATGGATCTGCGCAGCCTGGAGAAAGCCGGGGCAGGAGGGCCGTTTAAAGCAGATAGTATAAAAAACATACCCCAAAAATATGTTATAAAGTATTTTACTCAAAAAAATAATGACTTCTGGGTAAATGAGGACGTGAGGGAAAAGATCAGTTTCCGCCAGCATAACCTGCTGGTCGATTCCTTCGAAAAGGAGTTTGATCTGATTGCCTGCCGTAACGTAACAATTTATTTCACCAACGAAGCCAAGGACAGACTAAACCAGCGCTTCCATAACGCGCTGAATCCCAAGGGTGTGCTTTTTATAGGCGCAACGGAATTTATCCCGGACGCTATGCGCATAGGTTTCAGTAAAATGGGAACGTGTTTCTATCGCAAGGAATTAACCGCGGTGACAAGCAGCATCGGGTGAGGTTTAAAAGGACGCATAGAAAGGAGATCTATTAATGAGAAGAATATCTGCCAGGTATGCTAAACCGACGATGATGCTGGGCCGGCCGTTATATGATTGTTTCGGCCGGCTGCTTATGAAAGAAGGTACCAAGCTGACCGCTCAGCAGGTGGCCAACCTTGAAGAGCTCGGCGTTGGCGATCTCTTCATTATGGACAAACGGGTGGACGATGTGCCCGCCTGGCCCCTGATCACACCTGAGCTTGAGGGTAGTATCGCCGTGACCCTGCGACATACGCTGAATAAAGCACAGAATATCGTCAGTGCCGGCAAAGCGCAAATGCTGGACCTGTCGCCTATCAGGCAAGGTGTATTTGAGATGGTTCAGCAACTGTTCCCGGTGGCCATGGGCGAACCGGTGGTGGTTGGCTGCCATTCAGTCAAGGACTATGATTATGTACATCCTGTTAAGGTGACCAGCCTGTCATTATTGATGGGGAAGGCTGCCGGCCTGGGGCAGACTGAACTGGTTAATCTGGGTATGGCGGCGCTGCTGCAGAATATCGGCTATGCAGCTGTACCGCAGGGCATCATAGACAAGGGAGGGCCGATTACTGAGTCGGAGTCCCTGGTAGTGCGGCGGCACGCAGTCTTCGGAGCTGAGATCGTAAAGCGCTACGGGCAGGTCGCTGATGAAACTGCATTGATTATAAAGCAGCATCATGAAAGGTGGAATGGCAGCGGCTATCCTGAAGGGCTGCGGGCGCGGAGTATCTGCCACGGAGCCCGCATTCTCGGTATCACCGATAGCGTAGTAGCGCTGGTTTCCAAGCGGCCACACCGCGGCTGCATCTTGCCTAAAGAGGCCCAGGAGTTCGTAAATGCGTTCCAGGGAGATTATAGTGAAGCCGACTTCTTGCGGCCTCACCAGGCCATGGAGTTCATAGTGGCTTACAGCGGAGATCTGTTCGATCCTGACCTGGTGAAAATTTTCACCAAGCAGTTGCCCACGTATCCTTCCGGGATCATGGTGAAGCTGAACACGGGCGAGGTCGGTATAGTATCCAACAGCAACTGTGGATACTTCTCGCGGCCCAAGGTCAGGCTATGTTATGACAAGGAACTGCGGGACTACAGTAAAATTGTTGAAATCAATCTGGCTGATGTTGAACATCAGAGAAAACTAATAACAGAGGTGATGGAATATTAGGCACTGGTCTGTCAGATATAGGTAAAGGTGCGAAGTAAATGCAACGCATATCCATGATATATGCCAAACCCGGGATGGAGCTGGCACAGCCTGTTTACGATAACTGGGGTGATGTTGTACTGGCCAAAGGCACTCGCCTGGACGCCCGCGATATAGCGCAAATAGACGACATAGGAGTTGGCGAACTTTTCATCATTATCCGGAAAGCTGAGGATGTGCAGGTTTGCCCTCAGATCCCGCCTGATCTGGAAGGGGCCATCTCAAAAGCGCTACGCAGAATGCTGATCGACTGCCGGACCACTCTAATCAGCCGGAGTCAACAGATTATCGACCTTGTACTCGTCGGCAACCTGATGGATGAGATGCTGGAGACAGTTATGGCTGAACTTAAAGGTGATCCCTCTATTGCCGGTTGTTTTTCTCTAAGAGACTACAACTACGTTCACCCGGTTAAGGTAGCCAGCCTTGCCATGCTGATGGGGAAAACCATAGGCGTGAGCCGCAGCCAGGTAAAACAACTTGGCATGGCGGCCCTCTTTCAGAATATTGGTTATGTGCTGCTGCCCCAGGGGATTCTCGAAAAATCGGGTTTCCTGAATAATGCCGAGATGAAGGCGTTACAAAGGCACCCGGTATATGGCTCCCAGATACTTTCTAAGTACACCAATGTTGGACCGGAAGCAGCCAATACCGTCCTGCAGCATCACGAACGCTGGAACGGGTCAGGCTACCCATTTGGTTTGTGCAAGCAGGATATCAGTGTACCTGCACGAATACTCGGCATAACTGATGTCTGCTTCGCACTCGCTTCCAAGAGGCCGCATAGAGAAGAGTTTTTACCCGCCTTTGCCATTGAGCATAGCATCGTGTCATCACAGGATGCCATTGAATATGTAATCGCTTACAGCGGTGAATTGTTTGACCCGGAGCTGGTGAAGGTCTTCACGCGGCTCGTGCCGATTTTCCCAACCGGGGCCATGGTCAAATTAAATGACGGACGTATCGGTATTGTCAGTAAATCGAATCCGGACTGCCTGAGGCAGCCCAAAGTGAGGATAATCGGCGGTAATACCGAATCATCTCAAGAGCTACAGGATATCTGTGACGCCTGCGAGCTTGATTGTGACGAAAGACAGGGGAAAAAAGACACCAAACGCGATGTGGATTTGTCCAAGGATAGCAAGCACAATATGTTAATAAGCGAATTAAATGATTATTGACTAAAAGGGCAACTAATAAACGAGGTTGGCTATGGAAGACACGAATAAAATGCTTGAGCAGGCGGAGATAGACGCTATGATTTCAAAGAGCGTCACCAAGCCTGCGCCCCCACATAAGCCAATAGCTGAAGGAGTTGCAACTACCAAACCGGCCCCGGTCCCCTTGCCGCCCCCACTTGCCAATGTGCAGAAGGTGAGCGCAATTCCCGCCGAGCCAAAAGGCGCCCCGGGCTCCGCTTCACACAGCAAACATGAAGACTGCATTGCTGCAGGCGATATCAATTCGCTGTATGAAAGAGTGGCAGAGCTGTCCAACCGCATAGCCAGGATCGAGTTGATGGTATCCAAGCTGGATGGAAACAGCAACCAGGCTGCCGGTGGCGCAACACAGGCCGCTCTGAAAGCTGCCGTACAACAGATCCAGAATGTCAGCAGCCAGGTCGAAGTGATAACCGAGGGGCTACGGGGGACGGCCGGCTATAATATAAATAAGGTATTTAATTGCAGCGGATGCGGCTCTGTCGGTGTCGTTGCTGTAAAGGTAAAGTGTACCAAGTGCGGGCAGGAAAACTGGTGGGGTTGGTGGCCTAAGAAGAAATAGGAATATTTGAGAAATGTCTGGATACTGTTTAATAAATAAAATCTCTCAAGGCCAAGTGGATGTATAAGGAAAATATATTATTAGTTGATGACGAACGTGCCACAATTGCTGCCGTGAAGAACGCGCTATACGATGCCGGTTATGCAGTAATCAAGTGCGATTCATGCCAGGAAGCCCTTTCCATTATTCAGCGAAAAAATGTTGAAGTTATTATCATCGATGTTTCAATGTCGGAATCCAGTTGCCTCGACCTGCTGCAGCGTGCCAGGTTCCTGATCCCCGAGATCGGCATCATTGTCATGAGCCGGAGTAGCTCACAGGAATTGCTAATTAAGTCGTTCCAGGCAGGCGCACAGGCCATCCTCGATAAACCCATTGATTTAAAAAACCTGAAGAAGGTTGTGGAAGATGTCCTGCAGCGGGGCAGACTGGCTAAGGAGAACATGAGGCTTAAAACGCTGCTGCCGTTATTTGAGTTGAATAAATCACTGGTCTCGGAATTGGATGCCGATAAAATTTTTGGACGCATCGTGAACCTGGTATGTA
>CAZABI010000021.1:0-9114 GCA_964483235.1 uncultured Dehalococcoidales bacterium
ATTATCCAGATCCATATTAATTATGCAGGTCACGAAGGCTTTGTCCCCACCACCAACCGTGATGGCATCCTTTATATAAGGACTGAACCGTAACCTGATCTCAGCAAACTGTGGTGAGAACTTACGTCCGCTGCTGAGCTCGCGTAGGTCGTTCATACGGTCCATGACAACTACGTGGCCGTCTTCCGTAATGTGCCCAAAGTCACCTGTCACCAGCCATCCGTTTTTCATCGTCTTAGTATAGGCTTCCGGATTTTTATAATATCCCGAGAATATACAGCCACCCCTTATCAGCATCTCCCCATCCTCAGCTATCCTGACATCGATTCCCAGCGACGGCGGGCCGGCGGTTTCCGGTCTGATATCACCATCCCGTGTTGTCGTTACCAGGCCATGTTCGGTGCCCCCGTAGAATTGCTTGATATTAACGCCCATCGCGTGGAAATAGCGAATTATGTCCGGACTGATGGCGGATCCGGCCGTGCTGGCTATGCGTACATTAGCCAGGCCTACCTTATCGCGTAGATTTCTGAAAACCAGCCATTCGCCCAGAAAATTAATTAATTCCCATACAATACCGGGCTTCAGTCCGGCCATCCTGGCATCGGAGATCTTGTAACCAGCGGGGAGAAACAGGTCATGCAGAAAACGTTTGAAGGGGCTGGTATCGATTAGTCTGGCCTGTATCAGCCTGCTGGTGCTCTCCCAGTTGCGCGGCCCCCAGAAGAGTATCTGCGCTCCGATCTCCCGGATATTCTCCTGCACCGTTTCCGGTTTCTCAGGGAAATTCACCACTATTCCAGAGCACAAGGGGCCGGCAATCCCCAGGTACTGGTCGGTGGACCAGGCCAGAGGCACGAAAGAAACTATCTGATCGCCGGTACGATAGCCGTCGATAGCACCTATAGTTTTTTCAATCGTTATCAGGGTGCGATGGCTTATCATAGCCGCCTTCGGCTGTCCGGTCGTGCCCGATGTATAGCAGAACACCGCGATGTCATCTGCCTGGCCTCTTTCCAGATTAGACTCAAATAAACCGCTGTGCTCCTTTTCATAGGCTTTGCCCAGTTCAATAACCTTATTTAAACTGGTCAACTTGGATTCTTCATAATTCCATACGCCTTTGGGATCCCAGTAAATAATCCACTTTAACAAGGGCAATTCATCTTTGATTTCAAGCAGCTTGTCAACCTGCTCCTGGTCACCGCAGATAACGAACTTGGAGTCGGAATGCTCCAGGTAGAACTTGACTTCCTGCGGCATGCAATCGGTGTATATACCGACAGCTGCGCCCCCGGCTGATTGTGCAGCTAATTCACCCCAGTAAGCCTGCGGCTTGTTGTCTCCCAGAATGGCAAGCTTGTCCCCCGGTTCCATTCCCAGGCTGATCAAGCCTAAAGTCAGATATTTAACATTCTGGTAATAGTCCTTCCAGGTATACTCCTGCCAGATGCCAAACTGTTTATCCCGCATAACAACCATGCTGTCGCCGTATTTCTCATAATTCCGCTTAAGCAGTTTGGGCAAGGTGTCATCAATTATTCTACTATCAGACATAATATTAACCACCTGATTATATTTCCTCACCCAGGTAAGCTTTAATAACTTGCGGGTCTGCCATAATCACCTTTGGAGTGCCTTCAGCGATCTTTCTGCCAAAATCTAGGACTATAATCCTATCAGCAATGTCCATTACTACGCCGATATCATGTTCAATCAGGATTATGGATTTAACGCCCTCCTTCAGCACCCGGTTATCCGGATATGTTTCTCCCTGTCCTTCAGATATATCGATAATAAACCGGGCCATATCTTCTTTCTCTTCTACATTCATACCGGCCATAGGTTCATCCAGCAGCAAAACCTCCGGTTCCAGCGCTAATGCCCGGCCAAGATCAACCCGCTTCCTCTGCCCGTAGGGTAGAGAGCCCACTACTCTATTCCGAATAGATTCCATACCCAGGAAATCAATAATATCTTCTACAATCCGCCTGTGTTTGATTTCCTTTGTGTGCTCCCAGCCAAAATAAATTGCTCCGGTTATAAAATTAGGTTTGAGGTGAATATGCCGTGCAGCCATCAAGTTGTCCAGGGTAGTAAGACCCGTGTAAAGCTGAATATTTTGAAAAGTACGCGAAATGCCAATCTTGGCTATCTCAGATGAGGACATCCCGTTAATTGTTTTGCCCTTGTAGACAATTCCTCCACTCTGCGGACGATAAAAACCACTTATGCAATTGAGAATACACGTTTTACCGGCTCCGTTGGGACCTATGATCGCAAGAATCTCTCCTTCTTTAACCTCGATGTTAACCTCCGATAGCGCTTCAAGTCGCCCGAAGGATAGACAAATATCACTGAGAACTAATTTACTGTCTGCCATTGCATCAAACCTTTTTTTCAAATATTACTAATCCTTTATCGGATTATTTACCTGATTAGACAGCTTGATTTTCTGCTTAAACTGTAACCGGATCTGCCCCAATGATCTTAAAAGTAAGTTCGATCCTCTTCTTGATATATTCGTCCAGCGTATATTTTTTCCTTAAATACCAGCGCCGTACAGCCCACATCTGCCCTGCAACCACGATATCTTCTACAACAAACTGAATATCATGAATATCGAATTCCCCCTTCTTCCTCCCCTGGTCAATTATTTTAATGAAAGCTGAAAATATAAATGTATCCGCTTGAAAGATAACCTCGCGAAAATCCAGATTCATATTCTTGGTTTCCTGATATCCGAATAAGATCACGTCCTGCAGTTCATCGATCAAACGGTAGTATTTATCAATAGCCCAATTAAGTGTCTCCCTGGCGCTCATCTTGCTCAGATTCGCATCAACGTCCTCGAAGAATTTTTGAGGATGAATTAAGTTCTGCATTATCAGATAAATAATGTCTTCCTTCGTTCCGATATAGCGATAAAGACTGCCTACCGTCATGCCGCAGGCATCCGCTATCTCCTGTGTACTAACCTTATCAAAGCCTTTGTGCACCATAATACGCGTTGCACAGCGAGCGATATGTTCCCTGCGAGAAGCCACCAGCCCGTTGTCTCTAATTGTTGTACGAATCGGTAAAGGTTCTGCCACTTATCTACCGCGTAGTGAGCACTCGCTACGCAATATAACACAGGTATAAATAGCTGTCAATAGACATACGACGAAATACGTATAAGGAATGTTCGGGTGGGGATTACTTGCCGCAGCAGTGCTTGTATTTCTTGCCTGAGCCGCAGGGACATGGGTCGTTGCGGCCGGTCTTGTGGCCGGGAACGGGGACTTTCTGTGGCTGGCGCGGCGCTTCTCGCTTTTCCAAACTCACTTTGAAGATAGTGTGCGCTATGCCGTGCTTGATGTTGGCCATCAGGCTGTCAAAATAGGCACCGCCCTCTTTCTTGTAAAACACCAGCGGATCGATCTGCCGTACGGCCTGCAATCCCACGCTCTGGCGCAGGTGGTCCATAGCGGTCAAATGCTCCTTCCAGTTATCATCGATAACCTTGAGCATCACGATGCGCTCCAGCAGGCGCATATCGTTCTCTCCTATTTCTTTCTCCTTCTGCTCATACAAACTGCTGGCATATTCCAGCAGCTTCTCCGAGGCCTGCTTGCCCTTCATATCCGACAGTGTTTTCTCGTTCAAATCCGGCGGCAATGGTAGAATGTCCGCCAGTTCCTGCATTAGCCCCTTAACATCCGCCTCCTCGTAACCGCGCTCATAGTAGCTCTTTACCAACCCCTCGGTCTCCTCCTCCACCATGTCAAGTATATTGGCCTTGAGTTCGGCGCCATGCAGTATCTTATTGCGCTCCCCATAGATAACTTCCCTGTGCTTGTTGACCACGTTATCGTAGTCCACCAGGTGCTTGCGGATATCGAAGTGGAAGGCCTCCACCTTGACCTGCGAGTTCTCAATAGCCTTGCTGATCATGGGGTGCTCGATGGAGGTGTTCTCGTCCATGCCGGCCCATTCCATGATACCCTTGACCCTATCGCCGCCAAAGCGGTGCACCACATCATCCCCAAGGGATACAAAGAACTGCGACATGCCCGGGTCGCCCTGGCGACCAGCGCGTCCGCGCAGCTGGTTATCAATGCGCCTGGCCTCGTGGCGCTCGGTACCCACAACCTGCAGTCCGCCGGCCTGCACTACCCGGTCATGCTCGGCCTGCCATTCGGCCAGCTTCTTCTTGTATTCGTTCTCATCCTCGAATTCCTCGCGTTCGGGGGGTTTACCTCCCAGTATGATGTCCACGCCACGGCCTGCCATATTGGTGGCGACCGTTACGGCGCCCACTCGCCCGGCCTGCTTGATGATCTCTGCCTCTTTCTCGTGGTTTTTGGCATTTAGCAACTGGTGGCGCACGCCCTTTTTCATCAGCAGATTGCCCAGCAGTTCAGATTTTTCTATAGAAACCGTGCCGATCAGCACCGGCTTGTCCTCTTTGTTTAATTTTTCAACTTCGTTCGCAATGGCCTTGAACTTGGAGTCCTCGTCTTTATAGATAAGGTCCTGCTGGTCCTGGCGCACCATCGGCTTGTTGGTCGGTACCACCACCACATCAAGCTTGTAAATCTTGAACAGCTCCTCGGCCTCGGTGGCGGCTGTGCCGGTCATGCCGGCCAGCTTGCCATATAACCTGAAGTAGTTCTGGAAGGTGATGGTGGCCAGTGTGATACTCTCACGTTGTATCTTTACCTTCTCCTTGGCTTCGATGGCCTGGTGCAGACCCTCCGAATAGCGGCGTCCGAACATCAACCGGCCGGTGAACTCATCGACAATCAGCACCTGCCCGTCTTTAATCACATAGTCGCGGTCGCGCCTGAACAGCACCTGCGCCTTGAGCGCGTTCTCCATGAACTGGCTCAGGTGGTAATTGGAGGGGTCGTAGAGGCTTGGGGCTTTAAGTAACCCCTCGCGCTTGAGCATCCCTTCCATGCGGTTGATGCCGTTCTCGTTGAGATAGATCTGCTTTTCCCTTTCCTCGATCTTGTAATCTTCCGGTGTAAGCTGCGTGGCCAGGCGGGCGAAGGTGAAGTATTTCTGCGCGGCCTCTTCGGCCTGACCGCTGATGATGAGCGGTGTGCGCGCCTCATCGATAAGTATGTTGTCGACCTCATCCACAATGGCATAATTCAGTGGGCGCTGTACCTGCTGCGAGAGATCGATGGCCATGTTATCGCGCAGGTAATCGAAGCCGAACTCGTTATTGGTACCGTACGTAATATCAGACAGGTAAGCTTCACGACGGTTGATCGGCTTGAAATGCGGCCAGCGCCGGTCTTTCTCATCCGTATAGTCGAGATCGTAAATCAGCGCTGGCAGGTGCTCGGCCGCGCTCTGTGGAGGGTAGATGCTGGCCACGCTCACACCGAGCGCGTGATAGATTGGGGCCATCCAGTAAGCATCGCGGCGCGCCAGATAGTCGTTCACCGTGACCAGGTGGCAGCCTTTGCCTTCCAGTGAGTTCAGATACATCGGCAGTGTTGCCACCAATGTCTTGCCCTCGCCTGTTCTCATCTCGGCGATCTTGCCCTGGTGCAGCACCATGCCGCCCATTAACTGCACGTCGAAATGGCGCAACCCGATGGTGCGACGAGAAGCTTCTCGCACAGCGGCGAAGGCCTCGGGCAATATATCGTCCGGCGTCTCGCCCTTGTCCAGCCTTTCCCTGAAATCGGCAGTCTTCGCTTTAAGCTCATCATGCGTCAGCTTCTGGAATTCAGTCTCAAGGGTATTAACCTGCGCGACGATGGGTTTGAGGCTTTTTATCTCTTTCTCGTTGGAATCAACGAGCTTTTCTAACCATTTGAGCATAATAGTTTAGTCTGCGAACATGGAGCCGATCGACATGCCGGTATGGATACGATGGATGGCCTCGCCCAGCAGAGGCGCTATGGGCAATACTGTGATCTTGCCCAGTTTTTTAGGTCCGTTGACCGGTATGGTATCGGTTACCACCAACTCTTTGACCTTTGACTTTGTAACGCGATCGATGGCAGGGCCCGAGAAAACGGGATGGGTACAACAGGAATATACTTCAATCGCACCGTTTTTAAGCAGTGCGTCCACCGCATTGACCAGCGAGCCTGCTGTATCAATCTCGTCATCGACGGTGATCGCGCGTTTACCCTTAACTTCACCGATGATGTTCAAAGTTTCGCTGGAGTCATCGTTGCCCAGCCTGCGCTTTTCAATGATGGCCAGCGGCGCGTTCAGCTTCTCGGCCAGGTCGCGCGCACGCTTGCTGATGCCGATATCGGTGGCCACCACCACGATATCCTTTAAATTCTTGCTCTTCCAGTAGTCGCTTAATATGAACAGTGCGGTTAATTCATCGACCGGAATGTTGAAAAATCCCTGTATCTGTGCGGCGTGCAGGTCCACCGTCAGCATACGGTTGGCCCCGGCCGTGGTGAGCAGGTCGGCCACCAGGCGTGCGGTGATGGGCACTCGCGGCTGGTCCTTTTTGTCAGTGCGGCTGTAGCCATAGTAAGGCATGACCGCTGTGATACGCTCGGCAGAGGAGCGCTTGAAGGCGTCGATCATAATGAGCAATTCAACCAGGTTTTTGTTCACAGGTGTGGATATGGGCTGGATGAGGAATATATCTCTTTCCCTGACATTCTCAAGTATGCGCACAAAAATGTTCTCGTTGCTGAATTCAAAGACTTCGATCTTGCCCAGAGGTATTTCAAGATAATCGCAGACAGACTGCGCCAGGGCGGGATGAGCATTGCCGCAAAACACCTTGATCTCGTCTTTGCCAGCAAATTGCTTCATATATATTTACCTCCAGCTTAATTGCACCGTAATTATATCACCATAAGCCACAGCCCCATAAAATTGAAGATCAGGAAACAAAACGTCATCGTGAGGAGCGCCTTACATATTTCATGTCAGCGCGAGGAGGCGCAGCCGACGTGGCGATCTTAGTGCCGCGTTACAAAGAGGGACAGACTGCCGCGCTTCGCTTTCAATGACAACCACATCAAATCGAGTATAATTGAAACAACTCACATATAGAGGGAAGGTTGCTATGGTTAGTGAAGCTGTTGACCTGCTCTGCCGGTATATCCGCATCAATACCTCCAACCCACCGGGCAACGAGTACCTGGCGGCGGAGTTTTTCGAGCAGTTTTTCTATAAGGAAGACATTAACTATAAAACCTACGAACCGAAGCCCGGACGTGTCTCCATCCGCGCAGAATTAAAGGGCAGCGGTGAAAAAGCTCCAGTCATACTGTTACACCACGAGGATGTCATTGCAGCCAACAGGGAGGAGTGGAGCTTCGATCCCTTCGGCGGTGAGGTCACGGACGGCTACATCTGCGGGCGCGGTTCCCTCGATACCAAGAGCCTGGGCATCATGCAGTTGCTGGCCATGTTAGATCTGAAGAACCGGGGGCTCGAACTGAAGCGCGACCTGATTTTCCTGGCCACCGCTGACGAGGAAGCGGGCGGTGAAGCTGGTGTGGAGCATCTTCTGAAGGACCATCCACAGGATTTTAAAGCGGAACTGGTCCTTAACGAGGGCAGCTATGTAGTCTCCGGCATATCCGGTGACAGGCTGGTAGCCATGATCTCGCCCAGCGAGAAAGGCCCCTGCTGGATGAAGTTGAGGCGGCGGGGACTGCCCGGCCATGGATCGACCCCGCACGGCCAGAATGCCCTGGAGAAGCTGACCCAGGCCGTCAACCGCCTGGTCGATTACACCCCCCCACCACGGGTTACGCCCATAGCCGCCGAGTATTTCAAGCGGCTGTCAGCCGGCTGGGAATTTCTTAAACCTTTTGCCGAAGACGGCAGGTACGAGACGCTTCTCAGGATTCTCACTGAAAGCGGCCTCATCGGCATGCCGCAGGTCAGCGCCATGTTGAGAAACACTGTAAGCTTAAACGCGCTTAAGTCCGGCCACAAGGTGAACGTCATTCCTTCCTACGCCGAGGCCGAGGTGGACACACGCCTGCTGCCCGGGCAGAATGTGAACGAATGGCTGCAAACGGTGAAAACGCTGCTGGACGATGATGATATAGAGGTTGACGTGTTTACCGCTTATGAGGGCAACTCGTCCGACATGGATACGGACTGCTTCAGGATGATCGAACAGGTATTGATCGAGCACTACCCCGGTGCTATCACAGCTCCTTACCTGATGCTTGGCACCACCGACTCGCGCTTCTTCCGCGAGCGCGGAATTATAGCCTACGGCCTCTGCCCGGCCGTCGTCACTATGGACCACCTCAAATCCATCCACGGCTTCGACGAAAAGATCGAGGTAGCTAGTTTTCTGAAAGGAGTCGAGGTGTACAGGGACATTGTAAGGAGGCTATGTATATAGAAAAATCCTAAATACTAATTTCTAAATTCTAAACAATATTAAATATCAAAATCCAGGACTTTTAAGTAATTCGGATTTTGAATTTGTTTAGGATTTAGTATTTAGATATTAGAATTTAATTGAAAGAGAATGACCGGTAAAGACATAAATTATATCCTCGATTTACTCATCTCCTCCTATGGTGACCGTACCTGGCACAGGAGGCTGGACCCGGTGGGCGAGCTGGTGCAGACCATACTGTCCCAGAACACCTCGGATACCAATTCTCACCGCGCCTTCACGTCGCTGATTGAGCTGTTCGGTAGCTGGCAGAACATCGCCGATGCCCCCGCTCATCAGATTGCCGCCGCCATCCGTTCCGGCGGGCTGGCCGACGCCAAGGCTAAATACATTAAGAGCGCGCTTCAGGCGCTGGAGAAGGAGACCTTCAATTTCAACCTGGCCTTCCTCAAGGATATGACGGTCAAAGACGCCCGCGGCTGGCTGGTGCGCCTGCCCGGCGTGGGCATGAAGACCGCCAGTTGCGTACTGCTGTTCTCACTTGGCATGCCCGCTTTCCCGGTGGACACGCATGTCTATCGCGTGTCAAAAAGGCTTGGACTGATCGAAGCTAAGACTTCGGTGGACGCTGCGCACATCAAGCTGGAAGCTCTGGTTAAGCCCGAGGATATTTACCGGGCGCATGTGCTGATCATCGAACATGGAAGAAAAACCTGCAAGTCGCAGCGTCCGCTCTGCCTTAAATGTGTGTTAAAGGATATCTGCCC
>CAZABI010000022.1:0-9112 GCA_964483235.1 uncultured Dehalococcoidales bacterium
GCGGACTGGGTGGAGCCGATGACAGTAGCCGAAGCCCGCAACCTGCTGGAACAGGCTGGACTGCCCTGCGCCCCTGTTCTGGATGCGGCGCAGATCGTGGATGACCCCCATGTGCAGGCGCGCAGTATGGTAACCGAGGTCGAGCAAATGATCTCCGGTACCATCCACGTCCCCGGCACGGTCTTCAAGCTCTCGGAAACACCCGGTAATCCTAATAATCCTGCCCCCTTCCTCGGCGAGCACAATACGGAGGTGTATGCAGAGTTACTTGGCTACAGTGAGGAAATGATCGCCGAGTTGATGGGGAAGGGAGTTATTTAATAAATCTGTCTATTGTGAGGACAGGGCTAAAGCCCCGTCATAGAATAATGGGCTGCAATCACAGCCTGCCCGAGGGAGATGCCCCCGTCATTAGTGGGCACCTGCTTATGCGTCAGCACTTTAAAACCAGCTGAATGCAAGCGCTCCGTGGTCTTGACCAGCAGCAGACGGTTCTGGAAGCATCCTCCACTCAGAGCTACCGTGTCCAGTCCCGACTGTTGTTTTATCATTCGGCAGACGTCCAACGCCAGCCTGGCAATGCTGTTATGGAACTTCATGGCGATGACAGCCGCTGGCGTGCCCGCGATGATGTCCTGTACAACCGTTAAGATATGTTCGCCCAGCAGCACAGTGTGATAGCCGTCCCGGCTGATAACGGAGAATGGATAGGCGCCTGACTCACCGAGAGCATCATAAGCTCTCATCTCCATCTCGATGGCAGCCTGTGCTTCGTAATCGATGATACCCCGGATGCCGGCCAGGGCGGATACAGCATCGAACAGCCTGCCCATGCTGGAGGTAAGCGGTGAATTGATGCCGGTTTCAACCTGTTTTTTAACCAAATCGATTTCATTTCTATCGATGCTATTGAGAAAATCCAGCCTCTTATCGAGGTCGGCTTCGCATTTTAAAGCTACAAGGTACCCCAATGCAGTTCGATAGGGTTTCCTGATCGCCAGCGCACCTCCGGGCAGGGGCAGGTACTCCAGTTGACCGATGCGTTTAAAATCCTTTTGATCTGCGATAAGGAACTCACCGCCCCAGATATGACCGTCCGTACCATAGCCGGTGCCGTCGAAAGCCACTCCGATGACCTGTTCGGAGAGGCCGTTATCCGCCAGGCAGGAGGCTATATGCGCGTGGTGGTGCTGGACGCCGATTCCCTTCAGCCCGCCTTTCTCGACCTGCGCCAGCGCGTACTTGGTGGGCAGGTACTCGGGATGCAGGTCATAAGCGATTATTTCGGGCTGGATGCGGAACAGTTTTTTATACAGATCTATCGTGCGCTCAAAGTGCTTCATGGTCTCAAGGTTCTCCATATCGCCGATATGCTGGCTGACGAAGGCATAGTTATCACGGGTAAGGCAGAAGGTATTTTTCTCCTCGGCGCCGCAGGCAAGTATTTGCGGGGCCTTATACTTGAGGTGGATGGGATAAGGCGCATATCCCCGCGCCCTGCGCACGATCTGCGGCTGCTCCTTGGCTACCATAGTCACGCTGTCATCATAGGTGGAGTGGATATCACGGTCGTGCAGGATAAAGTAGTCGGCGATATTGCCCAGCCTTGCCAGTGCCTCCGCGTTCTGCCCGGCTATAGGTTCCTCACTGATATTACCGCTGGTCATCACAAGGGGGAGGTCAGCTTCACGTAGTATGAGATGGTGGAGTGGTGTGTAAGGCAGCATGACGCCGAGATATTTCAGGCCCGGTCCGATCTCCTGGCAGATGGCAGAACCCGGCTTCCAGCGCAGCAGGACTATGGGGCTCTGTGGTGACTTAAGCAATTCCTCTTCGGAGGGCGTGACCTCGCAGTGCTTTCTTACCGCGTCCAGGTCTTTCAACATAACGGCAAAGGGCTTGGACGGCCGGCGCTTGCGCTCCCGCAGGAGCGATACAGACGCGGTATTTTCAGCGTTACAGGCCAGCAGGAAGCCGCCCAAACCCTTGATGGCTATGATATGACCTTTCCGCAGTAAAGCGGCTGTTTTTCCGATTATATCGTCGTTTTCTACGGTATTGCCTTTGTTGTCGGTGAGTTGCAGGCGGGGGCCGCAGACCGGGCAGGCGTTGGGCTGGGCGTGGAAGCGGCGGTCGAGAGGGTCCTCATACTCGCGCCGGCAGTCCGGGCACAGGTTGAACACAGACATGGTAGTCAGGGGGCGGTCATAGGGTATGTCCTTGATGATGGTGAAGCGCGGTCCGCAATTAGTACAGTTGGTGAAAGGGTAACGATAGCGGCGGTTGCCCTGTGTGAAGACATCATCCAGGCAGGGCGCACATGTCGCTATGTCAGGTGATACGAGCTGGTATTTGCCCGGCTGGGCCACGCTGTGACGAATCTCGAAACCCGTATAGCCCTGAGGTTCGCTGAAATCGACTGTCACGTTCTCGATTCGTGCCAACGGCGGCGCTTTACTCTGCAATTCGGAAATAAAGATATCAAGAACCTCGCGTCTGCCCTCGACTTCAATCTTCACGTCTTCGGAGGTATTGCAGACCCAGCCGTTCAGATGGTGGTTTTTAGCCAGGCCGTATACGAAAGGCCGGAAGCCGACACCCTGTACGACGCCGCGCGCGCTGATACGGGCGAGTTGAACCTGTTTATCTGACATAATACTGAATGAATTGTACTTGAAGCACGGGTAAGGGACAAGGAAATTAAGCGTAAATCGATATATTGTCGCAACAACCTTTATAAAGCAAACTGAAAGTTATTGCGGCCCAGTCCTTTAGCCCGGTACATCGCCTCGTCGGACTTCTTAACCAGGGATTCCAGGTCGGCGCTATCATCCGGGTAAAGCGCAATACCAATACTGGTCGTCACATGCAGCTTTTGATCCTCAATGATAAAAGGCTGTTTGAAAGACACAAGGATTTTATCAGCTATCGCGATGGCGTCTTCCCGGTCCTGTATATCCTGAAGCAATACCAGAAATTCGTCTCCTCCCATGCGCGCGGCTGTATCGCTTGATCGTAGAGCATCCTTTAAACGTAAAGCTATGGCCTTGAGTACTTCATCGCCGGCGCTGTGCCCCATGGAGTCGTTGATCAACTTAAACCGGTCTAAATCCAGCGACATCACCGCCAGCTTGTTTCCCTTGCGATCAGCCTGCGCCACCGCAATATCAAACCTGTCTTTCACCAGTACCCTGTTGGGAAGACCGGTCAGGAAGTCGTGGGTGGACACCTCCTCCATCTTCTGCAGCAATTGCTTGCGTTCAGAGATATTCTTCACAATATGTACGGTCCCGGTAACCTCGCCATCCCGGTTAATAATGGGCGAAGTTGATGTTTCCAGGTAAGCGCCGAGCAGGGGCTCGAATATTTCCTCGATAACAGGCTTCCCTGTCTTTAATGTCTGAGTATGAGGGCAATTATCTAAAGGGCCGGATGTCCCATGCACTATCTCGTAGCAATGGCGTCCGATCAGTTCATCCGGCTTCATTTGAAAAGTATCCGCGTAGGCTTTATTCACCCGGATAAGCCTGTAATCCGCACTATGTATAGAAATTGAGTCTGTAATTGAATCAAAGGTCGCCTGCCACTCTGCAGAAATCCGTTCTTGCTCTACGCGTGCCTGATACCCGCTGCGCCTGGACGAATAGAGTATATGAGATGCGAATATACCGCCGATATTAGCCGCCACCAGAGCAAGTAGTGATGAAAAAGCTAATACCGGTGAAGTCGTGTGACGGAAAAAGAATAGAATAAGTATCTCACTTATGGTGAAGATCAATGCACCCGTACACCTGAACAGCAATCTCATGGGCATTCCCAGGTAGACTAACAAGACTAATACGACATCGATCGGATAGTTACCGGCGTAGCTGGCAGGCCGGGTAAGATTGATCACGATTACCATGATCATACTCAAGATGAGCCAGACGAACAGGTTTATATCGAATTTGCGAGGGTTTTGGTTCTTGTTGAGATAGATTATCAGTGCGATGAAATAGGCTAAATAGCAGATCCTCAGGATAATGAGGAAATAAAAGGTCGGAGTTAAGCCGAATAAGAGGTAATCGTTATAGGCAAAGGCAACCAGCAGGATGCAGAGCAGCAGCATGGAAATGCCGGCCGTCCTGGTATCGTCTTTAAGGTAATACAGCCGGTATGCCTTTTCCAGGTCTTCCGGCAGGTACCCATCCAGATGCCGCAGGTCAGGCCACTTCATACAATCTATACCACCCTATCGGTTAATTCCGCCCACTTGCTATCATTGTAATGTATCGAGTGATTTTAAGCTATGATAGTAGAGAGGGAAAATAAGCCAGTCCGGGTTGTGCGCCCCGCCCGGCTCCAATTAATCTCGTCCCCGGATTTCCCCTGAATTGCGTATATTTATTAAATTCAGTGCAGCCTGTCCATCAGATTATCCAGCTTCCCTGCAAGGTAAAGTTTCACGGCATCCTCAATGTTCATCGCGTTGGTCATGACAAAATCGATACGGCATTTCTTCATGCTTTACCCTGTTTTTGACTTCACTTATCATGGTAACGGGCCAGACATTTCCCCAATTATTTTTTATCTATCGCATCAATGTTACCGACGTATTTTTCACTTTTTGCGGTGGGAAGCCTCCGCTTAAACTGGTCAATCACATATCGACAGGCAGCAAAACCTTCCTTTCTGTGGCTGGCAGCTACCGCGACTATCAGGTTTATATCTCCTGGTGTTAATCTTCCTGTCCTATGGGCTATGGCGATATTTTCTGTGGTCCATTTACCACAAGCGTCGACAGCGATTTGCCTTAACCGGTCAGCGGCTTTTTTATCGTAATCTATATATTCCACGAATTGAACCATTTTCCCTTTAGACCGGTTACGTATTACGCCCACATATGTAACCACGCATCCCACGTTGCGTGTACGCACTTTATCAACCACACTGGTAGGATCGAGCGGACTGCTGGTAACATTAATCAATGCAGCCTGTCCATCAGGTTATCCAGCTTCCCTGCGAGGTAAAGTTTCACGGCCTCCTCGATGCTTTCCATATCGGTGACAATAGGCTCGATGTTGTAGCTCTTCATGCTGTCGTAGGCGCCCATGCCCATGCCGCCGGCTATAAGTACCTGGCAGTTGGCTATGGCCTCGGCCATGCTGGAGTGTTTACTCTGCGATGAGGCATCATAGCCGTGGGGGCTGCTGTGGCAATCATTGCCGGCCTCCTGGCTGGCAAAATGGCGGTGCCCCATTTTATTGCGCCTCTCCTTGCCGATGATCTTCCCGCTTTCCGCCGTGAAGACCATGTAATACTCCGCCCGCCCGAAATGCTGGCAGATGGTTTTCTCGTCATCGGTTACCACTGCGATTTTCATATTGCACTTATTCCCTTTTTACTTTATTCAGCTATCAGATCACACTTAATCACGCCTTCGCAATAATCCACCTTCACTTTTACCTGTTTGCCTTCAGACAACAACCTCTCAGCCTGGCTGCGCAGCCGTTCAAAATCAGGTGACTGCAGCAAAGACACCAGCGCTTGATAGCGCTGCTGCAGATCTTTATCGCTCGTCTGCTGACCCAGCAGGCTGAACAGGCAATTATTCAATTCCTTCTCGGCAAGGCACTTCAGGCACCTGCCCGGTACCTCATTTGATGTGTAACTAGGCTCAAGATCGAAATTATCCATTTTCACATCCTCTGTCTGCTGGTTTTTCAGGCAATTGCCCCGGCCTTACATATAAGTACGGTTAACGTATGGAAATTTGAACATACTACAAACAGTAACCTGCATGTTGAGGCTATTTATCCGGGGCATGCATACATGGAAATTGTACTTCAAGCTCATGAGGCAGGCAAGCGATAAAAAAGTGAGTATCCACCTATCTGATATGGCAGAATCTGGATACGGTTGTTTCAGGATTTCGGAACTTCCGGCCTGCGGCGAACCGTTTGCTGACTATCAACAGGCACAACAACCGGTTTTGAAGCATGATAGACTGAAACGACATGCTCGAATCTGGTGAATATCCCCTCGATAAGCAACATTTCCTCCGGTCTTAGTGGACTGACAGGACACGGGCGCAACGGCGTGTTCAACTGCACTTCGTCCGGGGATAGTTGTTCCGCTATTTCAGCCAATTCGGCAGCACGGTTCTTGTTAGCCTCAATAAACATCATCTGGAGGGCCAGCTTCCCTGTGAACATGGCGCGAAAAGACTTTATTCCGTTAAATATGCTGTGAAATGAGCGATTAAACACAGGCCTGTTAATTTCCTGTAAGAGGTGGTCATCGGGCGCGTCCAGTTTGGCAACCACCACGTCTGCGCGGGCTAACTCATGGCATACGTAATGGTCGGCCATGAGGGATGAATTCGTTAACACAGCGACTGGCATCTTGAGAACCTGCCTGGCAAGTTCAATAGCCTTTCCTATATTTTTAGCCAGGGTCGGTTCGCCCACGCCTGAAAAGGTGGCGTAGTCGGCCGGCACGTCTTTGACCGATTCAAGCTCCCGCTTCAGTCGCTCTAGTGATACAAAATACCTTCTCTTCTCGCGCTTATTAGCGGTTTTACCCAGCTGGCAGTAAACACAATCGAAGGTGCAGGTCTTAAAAGCAGTAGACACGAGATCTATGCCAAGCGACCTGCCTAAGCGCCATGAAGGAACAGGCCCGTATACTATCGACATTTGAAGCTATTTTCCTTTAAGCGGACGTTGTAGTCTGTTTGCTACTAAGACGAGGAAACCGGCATTTCTATCATAACCCAATACTGGTGTTTCAATTATGACCGGGTCAACCGGCTTTTGAAATAGAGTTGAGACGACGCTATCTAAAGCAAATCCGGTTTGTTCCAGTACTGTGTGCAATTCCCCGTAAGAATAAAAATTCGCAAATTTATAGAATGGATGGCCTGACTGTTTTTTTTGTTGATAGAAGATACCCCATGGACTTGATGCTGGCACAAATCCCATGGCTATTTTACCCCCGGGTTTCAAGATGCTGTGAATTTCCTGTAACGCGATCCGGGGGTTATCCAGGAAACATAGTGTCGTAATCAGGAAGGCAGTGCCGAAGCTTTCCACAGGGAAAATATGTTTTTCCGCTCTACCCAGAACTGTAATAATGCCTCGGCTTTTAGCCATTTTTAACAGCTCAACTGATGGGTCCAGGCCGACCTTGATCCCCAGCGCCTGCGCAAAGCGACCGCTGCCCACGCCTATTTCCAGCCAGGGCTCAGGTAAGAATGGCAGCACCTTTTTAAAGGCTTTTACCTCGCTGGTGAATACTGCCGCACCTTTTGGTTGCTCGTACCAGCGATCATAATCCTTAGCCTGAGTGATAAATGTCGTCAGTTTACTCTCTGATTTCATCTGTTTTCCAGGTGTTCATACGGTTTCTATACGCGCGTTTCCAGGATTCGCGCCCGTACTCATAATAGTCTTTGACTGCTTCCCTGAGCGTATTGGCAGCCAGCAGCGCACAATGTCGGCTTTCCTCAGGCAGCCCCTCGAGAGCATCCAGAATATACTGCTGGCTTATTTGCAGGGCTTGGTTGAGCGGCATGCACTTAACCATTTCTGTAACCATGCTGCCTGCGGCGATGGTCGTCCCACAGCCATCGGTCATGAAGTTTGCTTCAGCAATTACCCCATTTTTAATACGCAGCCAGATCTCCATGGTGTCACCGCAGGGGCCTGTTACCGTCGCATATCCGCTGTAATCATCCATGACGCCGGCATTACGCGGGTTCAGGGCATGATCGATGACTGTCTTACTGTATACTTTGCTCATCTCCGATTCAACCATCTGTTGCAAATCTTCCCAGCCCACAAGCATCTGATTTTCTCCTGCTTCTGCGTCATCGGGGTATTTCATTTTGTTGCGCTTGAACATTATCGACTAATTGCTCACCCAACGGCCCAATAAAGGGAGCATCGTAACGTTCAATCTCGCCTCCATCGCAGAGGCTGGCAAGCTGAGGGTCAATGGGAATCCTGGCCATAAGCGGAGCACTTGCCGCCTGCGCCATCTCCTCACCACGGCTTTTACCGAAGATTTCTATATCTTTATTTATCTCGGGCACATGCAGGTAGCTCATATTTTCCACTACACCCAGTATCCGTTTGTTCATATGCCGGCACATATTAACGGCCTTCTTCACAATCATCGCCGTCAGGTCCTGGGGTGTGAACACAATAACGGTGCCTGTTATCGGCAGCGTCTGTAATACGGTCAGAGGCGCATCAGCCGTACCGGGGGGCAGGTCAACGATAAGATAGTCCAGCGTGCCCCAGAGCACGTCCTCCCAGAACTGGGTGATGGTCTTGCCGATCAGCGGGCCTCTCCAGATGACTGCCTCATCCTCCTGGGGCAGGAACAGGTTAATGGACATCAGCTCGATCCCCGATCTTGTCGTAACAGGAAGGATACCGCTATCGCTGCCGCTCGGCCGCTCTGATATTCCGAACATCTTCGGGATACTCGGGCCGGTTATATCAGCATCGAGGATGCCCACCTCATGATCGCTGCGCCTGAGAGATACAGCCAGCAGGCTGGAGACCAGCGATTTCCCCACACCACCCTTGCCGCTCATCACCGCTATAACGTGTTTTATGCTGTTCAACTCAGCGGGCTTGGCATCCACAAACTTTATCTCGATGCCATCAATTCCGGGCAAACCGACCAGGCTCTCCTCTATCTTGCTTTTCAGCCATTCACGGCTGCCTTCATCAATAGCTGTAGAAGCAAGGGTTATGGCAGCTCTGGAATCGGTAACATTGATTCCCTTTATCAGGTTCATCTGCCGCAAACTGCGTACCACATGAGGCACAAACAGCTCGTCCAGCCTCTGCATTATTTGTTCTTCTATGGACATGATTAACCCACCTTCCTGTATAGACTCAATTCAATGATCACAGATGTTATCACCGGCAACCAGATTATCGCTAAGATAGTTCATGATTATCTTTTCCGGGTCATCCGACGGGGCGCCTATGAGCACGTTGATGCCGCTCTGGTTGAAGAGGTCCTGCGCGCGCGAGCCCATGCCGCCGGCGATGACAACATTAACACCCTGCCGGGATAACCATTCGGGCAGCAGTCCCGGCTGATGGGCAGGCGC
>CAZABI010000023.1:0-9077 GCA_964483235.1 uncultured Dehalococcoidales bacterium
AGAAGGCAACTATGTAATTACAGCATCCGAATTATTCTGCTCAAGCCGGGCATAATATAAGGCTGCTAATAATCTAAATGATAGAAATATAGCTTTCATAACTATATACTAAGCACGGAGTATTCCTGACTTTGCAAAGGAGGGCAGGCAAGAGATGCAGGAAAAAACAGTGCCATGTACTTTCAGGGATGAGTCTGAGTGTGAGGGCTGCGACCTCAATAGTCATTTAGGCTGCAGATACAGCAGACGTGATTTCTGGTTTTTTACATTAAATCAAATACCGGTGGCGGTGATGGCGCTTGTCAGCCTTGTTTTTATGGGCTTACTGGCCGGTCTATGGTGGGCTCTGATAGTTTACGTGACAGGTACGTTAGTGTTTTTTGGCCTGGGGCTGGAAACACGCATCCTTTGCTCGCACTGCCCGTACTGGGCAAGCGATAGTAAACTTCTGAATTGCTGGGCTTATCCGAATACATACAAGTTCTGGCGGTACAGGCCGGGACCGATGAACAATATAGAAAAGCTCTTGCTTATACTATTTTTCGCTTTCCTGGCTTTTTTCCCGGTTGTCATGACAGCATATGGAATATGGTTGATCGCCACTTCGCCGCTGTTAAATAACCTGTTTACCCTGCTTGGGATTATAGGTATTACCACGGGCACATTACTGGCGGGACTGCAATTCTTCTACGTACTGCAATTCTACTTTTGTTCCAGGTGCATCAATTTTTCCTGTCCGTTTAATCGCGTATCAACTGATAAGATGAAGGCTTATCTGCAAAAGAATGATGTCATGAAAAGGGCATTTGAAACAGCAAAATATAAAAAACTATTTTCTTAATACGATCCCCGGATCTTTATTAGTTTAACGACTATAAATAACTCGTCAGCCACTTATTTTGAATCGGGATGCCATGTATACAGCTCGTATAGTCTGTACCTCGATAGTCACAGTTGCAGTCCCACCGCTGACATATTAAATTCGATAACTGAATAACCGGGACGCAATCAATTTGTTTAAAAGCCTTCCATTTTCGTATCATTATCAGCGATATGCAGCTCGATTTAAACTGGTACCCCGCCATCAACACACGCCGCTCACGGCGGCAATACGACCGGTTACACAAGATCGAGCCCGATAAAGTCAGCCGCCTGCTGGACGTATGCACTAACTTCCGTCCGTACCCATCGGCCCGCGTGGAGTTCGTCCCCGAGCCTCCCGATGATATCTTCGCCAATGCCCTGGGTTTTTACGGCAATATCAAGGGCGCACCGTCTTTCCTGGCCTTCATCGGCGATATGTCCGATCCCAATGTCCAGGAGAAAACGGGCTACACCGGCGAGGCTGCTATCCTGGAGGCCACGGCGCTGGGACCGAGCACGTGCTGGGGGGCACTGACCTACAAGATGAAAGCCGCCAACTTAGTCTTAAAGATTGCGAAGACCGAGAAGATTATATGCGTCAGCCCGGTGGGATATCCCACCGATAAGATAACCATCGAGGAGAAAGCTTTCACCGGGTTCGGCGCCAATCATCAGCGCAAGCCCCTGTCTTCGCTGGTTTCCGGTCTGCCGGAGACGAAATGGCCGGGGTGGGCCAGGACAGCCATGGAAGCCGGCAGGCTGGCCCCTTCCGCTGTCAACCGCCAACCGTGGAATTTTCATATCGAGGAAAAATCCATCACTATCTCGGTGAAAAGCCCCGGCCTAGAGTTCAATGTGGCCAAGCGCCTCGACTGCGGCATCGCCATGCAGCATATCGAACTCGGCGCACTGAGCCAGGGCATACATGGTCGCTGGGAGTTGCTCAAGAAGCCGCAGGTGGCCAGGTTCATAGTGGAATAGCACTGTTAAAGATCATGCAGACTGACAATCCTCATCCCCCGCATAAAACAGCCTTCCTCATCGTAGCCTGCATAACAGGTTTCCTGACACCGTTTATCGGCTCATCGGTCAATATCGCCCTACCAACTATCGGCAGAGAATTCAACGTGGATGCGATACTTTTGAGCTGGGTGGCCACCTCATACCTGCTATCGGCCGCAGTTTTCCTGGTACCCTTTGGCAGAATCGCCGATATCCACGGTATGAAGAAGATCTTCATCAGCGGACTGGTTATTTACACGCTCTCTTCCTGCCTGTCAGCAGTAGCCTGGTCACCCGCCGTGCTTATCATTTCACGGGTAATACAGGGACTGGGCGGCGCCATGATCTTCGGTACGGGCACGGCGTTGCTGATCTCAGCTTATCCGCTGCAAGAACGAGGCAGGGTGCTGGGCATAAATATAGCCTTCGTATATGCAGGCCTTTCTGCCGGCCCTTTTATTGGCGGGTTGCTGACACAATACCTGGGCTGGCGCAGCATCTTCTGGGTCAATGCCATACTGGGATTGCTGCCAATTATCATCGCCCTCTGGCAGATACGGGGCGAATGGGCATACGCCAGAGGAGAGAAGCTGGACCTGCCAGGCGCTATCGTCTATGGGCTGGGACTGGTGGCCATTATTTTCGGATTCTCGGCGCTGCCCGATTGGATGGGCTTTGCCGCGCTGGCAGCCGGGACTGCCATCATCTTTATTTTCGTGCAGATGGAACTGAGGGTGGAACACCCGGTATTGAACATACGCCTGTTCGTGGATAACCGCGTCTTCGGCTTCTCCAACCTGGCAGCCTTCGTTAGCTATGCAGCCACCTTTGGAGTAGGTTTTTTACTAAGCCTGTACCTGCAATATATCAAACAATTACCGCCGCAGTCGGCCGGACTGGTTCTGGTTGCCATGCCGGTGGTACAGGCTGCATTTTCACCATTGGCCGGGCGGCTTTCCGACCGGTTCGAACCCCGTTTGATTGCCTCCAGCGGCATGGCAGTCACGACCGCCGGTTTACTGCTGCTGGTGTTTCTGGACGGCGATACCCAGCTGTGGTTCATTATCATGAGCCTGGTGCTGCTGGGATTCGGCTTCGCCCTGTTCTCATCCCCAAATACCAACGCAGTGATGAGCTCGGTGGAAAAACGGTCATTATCGATAGCCTCGGCCACGCTGGGCACCATGCGGCTGACCGGCCAGATGTTCAGCATGGGCATTGCCATGCTCATACTCTCCATCGTGATGGGACGCGTTCAGATAACCCCCGAATTCTACCTGCAGTTCCAGTTGAGTGTACGCTACGCTTTTATCATCTTTACTATACTCTGTTTTGGTGGTATATTCGCATCGATGGCGCGGGGCACATCCCGCAATAACAAAGACATGTGATAACAGCATGACAGACTCACCTGTTAGCATCATCCATTACGACGAGCACAGCTTCGAGGAAAAGAAACGGGTATCCCCACCGGAGTGCGAACCCTATGCTACATGTACCGGGGTTACCTGGATCAACGTCGACAGCCTGACCAACCTTGATCTCGTTAAAGAAATAGGCGGCTACTTCGACCTGCACGAACTAACCATCGAGGATATCCCCAACACAGAGCACCGCGTTAAATACGAGGACTTTGCCAGCTATGTCCTGATCATACTGAAGATGCTTTCTTACACTTCAAAGGACAAGAGCTTTGACACCGAGCAGCTCAGCCTTATATTAGGGCCGAATTTCGTACTCACATTTCAAGAGAGGCCGGGCGATTTCTTTGATGTTTTACGCGGGGAAATCAGGAAAGGTGACCCTATTATCCGCAAAATGGGCAGCGATTACCTGGCCTGCCGCATCATCGACATCACCGTTGATAATTACTTCAGCGTGATTGAGCAGTTCGGTGAGGAGATAGAGGATGCTGAGGAGAAGCTGCTGTCCAGCCCGGATAAAACCGCGCTACAACGCGTACATACTATTAAAAAGGAGATGATGCATTTGCGACGCCATGTCTGGCCGGTGCGCGAGATCGTCAGCGAATTGGGCAAGCGTGAATCGCCTCTTATCAAGGCTGAAACGGCTGCCTATTTCCGCGATGTTTACGACCGCGTCTTCGAGATCATGGACCTTATCGAGACTACGCGAGAGATGGTATCAGGCCTGCTGGACACCTACCTCTCGAGCATGAGTAACCGTACCAACGAGATCATGAAGGTGCTCACCATTGTGGCCACCATCTTCATTCCGCTCACATTCATCGTCGGCCTCTATGGTATGAACTTCAAACATATGCCGGAACTGGACCAGGAATGGGGCTACCCGGCGATTTTAATCTTCATGCTGTTGGTAGCCCTGGGGATGCTGGCCTATTTCCACCATAAGAAGTGGATATAAACTGAAGGGCGCTAACTCAACTCCACGCCGGGTGCGGCACCCGGCTTCTTAACCCGGCCGAAGGGCAGTAAAAATGCCGGCGGTACACCCACCAGAATCACTATCGCAGCAAGCACAAAGTCCATCTGGAAGGCGGTAATAACAGCCTGCAGGTTGACATACTGATAAAGCAGGTTAACCGCCACTGCCCGCGCCGACTCCAGCGTCTGCCCGGATTGCATCAGGGTAACCTGCACAGCGGAGATAATACGCATGGCCACTACAGAATCCGGAGTCAGAGTCTGGGACATGATATTAAGGTTGGTTTTCTGGAATTGATCTAATAAGGTGGCGAAGATGGCTATGCCCAGCGAGGCGAAGACCGTCCTCCATACATTCATGACGGAAGAGGCCTGTGCAGTCTTCTCCTGCGGCACCGACGCCATGCCGTAGGTCATGATGGGCATCATGGCGAAGCCGAGTCCCATGCCACGCAAAAACAGCATCCAGCGCAGCACTTCGTCGGAGGTGGTCACATCCAGCCATTGCATCCAGAGCGTAGTCAGGGCGGTAATGATCAGCCCCAGAACGGCAGGGAGACGGGGGCCGATCCTGTCATAAAAGCGTCCGCTGATGGGCATGGTGATCATGGCGCCGATGGCGGTCGGCAGCAACATCAAACCCGTGTTCATGGCCGACATGCCGCGCACATTCTGCAGAAACACGGGCAGCAGGAAGATAGCCGAGAAGAGGCCGATGGTGGTAATGAAGGTCAATCCCATGGACAGGGAAAAACCCCGGTACTTAAAGATACGCAAGTCAAGCATGGGGTGGTCAGATCTCAATTCCATGGTTACCCAGGTGATGAGGCTGACCGAGCCCAGCACCATCAGCCCGATGATACGCAGGTCATCCCAGCCCCAGCTCGGTGCATAAGACAGCGCATACAGTAATGATGAGAAACCTGTAGCTGCCAGCGTAAATCCTAACAAATCAAACTTGGCCATTGATGTTGGCATCTCTTCGATCCAGGCCATACCAATGGCTATGGCAGCCAGCACCACCGGAACATTAACATAAAAGCACCAGCGCCAGTCCCAGTAATCCACCAAGTAGCCGCCCAGAGTAGGCCCGATGGCCGGGGCAAGCATCATGGGTATGCCGAAGACGCCCATGGCCATGCCACGGTCCTGCGGAGGTATCTTGAGGAAGAGTATTGTCATGGCAATAGGGCTAAGCAACCCGCCTGCCAATCCCTGAATAACTCGAAACAAGATTAGCGTGTTCGTGTTCCAGGCCAGCCCGCATAAAATTGACCCGATCAGGAACCCAGCCTGGCTGAGAATGAAAACGCGCTTGATGCCGAAACGTATGCAGAGGAAGGCCGCCGCCGGGGTGGTGATGGCACTGGCCATCATATAGGCTGAAATTACCAATTGAGCGCGGTCAGTGGTCTCGTTGAAAACCGCCATGATGTGCGGCAGGGCGATGTTCATGATGGTCTGGTCCAAGATCACCATGAAGGTGCCGGATATGGATACCAGTAATATTTTCCACTCGGCGTTCTGCGGCATTTACTTCTCTTAACGCGTGGTTATTTTCACCTCGACTGAAGTGCCGGGTATCAGGATATAGTTGCCCGGATTATCGACTGCTATTTTTACCGGTACCACCTGTACAACTTTAATGAAGTTGCCAGTCGTGTTATTCTGCGGCAGCAGTGAGAATGTTGCTGCAGTAGCTGCGGCAACACCCTCGACTTTCCCGGTCAATACAGCGCCACCCAGGCTGTCTACCTTTATCTCAACGACCTGGCCGGGCTTGATACGGTGAAGTGCTAACTCGGACACGTTGGCGGTTACCCAGGTTTCCGAGATATCATAGACAGTGACGACGGACTGGCCGGGGCTAACCACAGCACCCGGGTATGTCCATACGGCGGCTACATAACCGCTCACCGGCGACTCAATGCTGGCCCGTCCCATAGCTAAATCGCGGAAGCCCTGCCGGTTGGCGGGATTATCCGCGCGCGGTGCGCCCACTGCGGCTATCTTCTGTCCCTTTTCCACGTAGCTTCCATAGTCCACATCCAGACTGATAACCTGGCAGGAAGCCAGCACCGTAACAGGTATCAGCGGAGCAGAGATGCGGGCATTGTCAGTGCTGACATATTTATAGCTCTGATACCCCAGCCATGCGCCTAACGCCACTCCCCCCAGCACCAGCACAGTAATAACGATAAATACAATTCTGCCCCGCTTGCTGGCCAGTACTGATTTCATTTTTTCGCCGAATTTATTTGCCATAGCGTTTGCCTCCGCTGTTATTTCTTATCCACTATCACTTAATTATTTTCCGGGTACCAGCGACCTGGCTTGCGTATTATTCCGAACGAGCAACACTTTCTCGCCAGGTTGCAGCCCTGATAATACCTCGGCCTGTGTCCGTGTCTGCACGCCGACCTTCACGGAACGCTGCTCTGATTGTCCGTCTTTAGCAACGTACACCCACCAGTCGCTTCCTTTGTTGTAAAGGGCACTCCTGGGTACAATCAGTACGTTGTCACGTTTATCCAGTAATATCTCCGCCGTGGCAGTCAGACCGCCTGTGAGATAGGCAGTATCTGCCGGATCCAGCGCGATCTCGACCTTGTAGGTAGCTACGCCGGTCTGGAGTGTGCCGAAGGGCGATATGAACTTGACTTTTCCTTTCAGTGCTTTGCCCGGTAAGGCATCCACCAGCACGGTGGCCTCTTTGCCTTTGGTCAGCTTGATCACATCAATCTCATCTACGATACCGGCCATTCTTACCGACCCTCTATCGGCGATCTTGAGGATGTAGGTATCGATAGCGAGGCCGGTTACCGAGTAGCGCTGGGTGATCATGTCGCCCTCACGTAAATTGACCTCCACTATCTCACCCTCGAACGGCGCCAGCACTTCGGTCTTAAGCAATGCTTGCTTGGCCCGCTGCAAATTGACTATTGCCGTCTGTATACCGATGTTGTAATCCCGCAGGGTTTTCAGGTTCAGCCCTTGCCGGAATGTGGAAACGTTCTCATCCAGTATCTTATCCGAAAGCTCCAGGTCGTGCATGGCCAGGCGCAACGTCTCGTTGAACTTGACCGTATCGATGTCACCGGCTGCCGCCATCTTCTGCAACTCGTTCAGTGATCGCAGCACTTCATTGACCAGCGTGAAGGTCGTGCAGGTATCAGGGAAAGTATATGCTCCCGGTAAATGTGTGGTACGCTTGATCACCGAATGGGTTTCACTCATTCGAATTAACAATGTTTCAATGGACACCCTGGCATCCATATAGTTGCCGTTACCAATTTCCTGCCGGATAGATGAGAGGCTTTCCATCTCATCGGTCAGACGCTCCACGGCCAGGTCAAAGTCCGGATTCTCCAACACCTGCTGGTTAAGTTCATTAAATTCACTGCGCAGGCTGCGAAATTCCGGGTCCAGATAGATCTTTTTCGCTGCTTCGAGGTCATACCTGGCGAGCGCGACTTCAGAGGCTGCGTCTTCATATTTTTGCTCAGCCAGCCCGGTGAGCGCCTTCTGCAACTCTTTAAGCGCAAACTCATACCTTTGCAGTGCTACGGCATCGCTGTAAAAACCAGGCGAACGCGTGGTCCCGCAGCATACCGTCTGAACCACGTTGTTGACAGCCAGTTCCAGCGCATATTGGGCCGATTCGACACCCAGCTTCTGCGTAGTGTCATCCAGCTTGGCCAGCAGCGCGCCGGCTTTAACCAGGTCGCCTTTTTCCACATATACTTTTTTGACACGTGCGCTATACGGTGGTGTGAACATCGTGCTGTCGAAGTAGAGGCTGACCGCATCCGGCATCTCGATGTTGCCGTCAGCCGTCACCTTAACTTCCAGGTCGCCGCGCTCCACAACGGCTAATGTCTGCATTTCGGAGATCGGCCTGTCTCCGTTACACCCGCTGAGAACTACCACTGCAGCTAACGCTATAGCTGTCAATCCGGAAAATAAGCTCTTTTTCATACCGGTATTACTCCTGACAGGTAATCTTAAATACATAGCTTTATTATTAACCCTGGTCCATCTTCGATATGATCCTTTTAAACGTGTCCATGGCCAGGTAAAGGCTATCCAGTTCGTCATGGCTCAGGCCAGACAGGTTTTTCTTGATGCCGTTCCTGACCAGTTGAAGGCGATTTGCCATGAACTTCCTACCTCTGGCCGTCACTACTATGTGAATGACCCGCCGGTCCTTCTCGTCATGCCGGCGTTGCACGTATCCCTGCACAATCAGTTTATCGATCAGGGAAGTTACATTCGGCTTGGAAATGCCCATCCTGATCCCTATCTCCGAAGGCTGCATCATGCCACTATGCGTAAGCATGAGCAGCATGCGCATCTGCATATTGATCGGATTCTTGGTCCGCGCCTGTGCTAACTTGAGTATATTGCGATAGAACAGGGGGAAAAAAAGGAGAATATTTTCGGTAATGCCATCCAGCCTGTCGTCCTTACGCCCAGTGGAGATAGTTATATTACTTGAACCATTCATAATATAAAATTGTTATAGTTATATAACTTTTTTATCCTATAGTCAATAGTTTGCCGTATAGCTACGATGTTGCTATACTATGCGGCGTTGTGGAATTCGAAACTGTCATAGGGCTCGAAGTACATTCTCAACTGCTCACACGCAGCAAGATGTATTGCTCGTGCAGCGCCGTTTACGCCAGCGACCTGCCCAACACGCACGTCTGCCCGGTGTGCATGGGAATGCCAGGTGTCCTTCCCACCATCAACCAACGCGCCATCGAGTTCACCATGATGACAGCACTGGCGCTTAACTGCGCT